>JACMJX010000335.1 GCA_014380425.1 Chitinophagaceae bacterium
GAGATCTTCAATAGAGTAAATATCGTGATGTGGTGGAGGAGAGATAAGACCCACACCTGGAGTGGACTGCCTTACTTTTCCGAGCCACTCGTCTACTTTATGCCCGGGTAGTTGTCCACCTTCACCGGGCTTGGCCCCCTGAGCCATCTTGATCTGCAGTTCGCTGGCCATAGTAAGGTAATGGCTGGTAACGCCGAAACGGGCGGAAGCTACCTGCTTGATAGCCGACTTCATGGAGTCGCCATTCGGCAGCGTTTCGTAGCGTAGTTCGTCCTCACCTCCTTCACCGGTATTGCTTTTGGCTCCTATCCTGTTCATGGCTATAGCAAGCGTGGAATGTGCTTCATGAGAGATGGAGCCAAAACTCATAGCTCCTGTAGCAAAGCGTTTGAAGATATTTTCTGCAGACTCCACTTCATCCAGCGGAACGGAAGGACGGGTACGTTTAAACTGGAAAAGGCTGCGAAGGGTTACTGCTTTTTCCGCCTGATCGTTCACTGCTTTCGAGTATTTTTTAAAGATGGCATAGTCGTTCATGCTGGTGGAATACTGAAGCAGATGGATCGTTTGAGGGTTGAACAAATGAAACTCGCCCTTACGTTTCCACTGGTAGATACCACCTACGGGCAGCAATTCAACGGGAATATCTTTTTTACTGAACGCAAGCTGGTGCTTGGCCAATATCTCTTTGGCTATTTCATCTAGCCCCATTCCTTCTATACGGGAAGTAGCGCCGCTAAAGTATTTGTCTACGACCGACTTATTAATTCCAATGATCTCGAAGATCTGCGCGCCCTGGTAGGATTGCAGCGTAGATATGCCCATTTTCGAAAACACTTTCAGCAGGCCATCGTTTACTGCTTTGATATAATTCTTCTTGAGATGATCGGCATCGATATCGGTCTGCAGTCTGCCGTTAATCTTCAGGTCGCGTATAGTTGAAAGTGCGAGATATGGGTTGATGGCTGTGGCACCGAAGCCTATCAGGCAGGCAAAATGATGCACTTCCCATACATCGCCGGCTTCCACTATGATGCCTACCTGGCCGCGATAACCCTTTCTGATAAGATGGTGGTGAACGGCGGAAGTGGCAAGCAGGGAGGGAATCGGCGCATGATCGGAGTCGATGGCCCTGTCTGTAAGTATCAGCACTTCAAATCCATCTTCCACGGAATCTACAGCATAACGGCAAAGGCGGTCGAGTGCCTTCTGCAGAGAACCAGGTTTGCCGTCTGCACGAAAATAGGTTTGAAGGGTTTTGGCCTGAAAAATGCCCGTGTCGATGCTACGGATCTTTTCCAGTTCATGATTGGTAAGTATGGGCTGTTTCAGTGCCACACTATGGCAGGCAAGGGGATCTTCTTCCAGGAGATTGCCGTTATTACCTGCAAATGTAGCCAGCGACATCACCAGGCGTTCCCGTATCGGGTCTATCGGAGGATTGGTTACCTGCGCAAAGAGCTGCTTGAAATAGCTGCTCAGGTGCTGGGGCTGGTCGCTCAGCACGGCAAGGGGAATATCGGTTCCCATAGACCCGATAGGTTCTTTTCCGTCGATCGCCATCGATGAAATCAGGATCTCCAGATCTTCGGTGGAATATCCGAAAGCCTTCTGGTATTTAAACACCTGGTCGCTTTCCAGGTGCGTGAACATCACTCTCGGTTCCGGAAGTTCTTCGAGCCGAATCTTGTATTTATTGAGCCATTCAGCGTACGGCTTCTGCGAGGTAATGGTTTTCTTCAGTTCTTCATCACTGATGATCCTTCCCTGTTCGAGATCTACTACGAACATCTTGCCCGGCTGCAATCTTCCGTTCTCCTTGATAAGAGAGGGGTGAACGGGAAGCGCGCCTGTTTCGGAAGCCATGATAACGCGATCGTCCGTAGTTACACAATAACGGGAAGGGCGCAGGCCATTGCGGTCAAGCGTGGCTCCGATAATTTTACCGTCTGTAAAAGAGATCGAGGCAGGGCCATCCCAGGGTTCCATAAACGAAGCATGAAATTCATAGAAAGCCTTCTTTACCGGATCCATCTGTTCGTTACTGTCCCATGCCTCGGGTATCAGCATCATCATCACGTGTGGCAGGGAACGGCCGCATAATGTAAGCAGCTCGATCATGTTATCCAGGCAGGCAGAGTCGGATTGCCCGGGTGTAACGATCGGCAGCAGCATATCCATTTCTTCTTTGCTGAAGAAGGAGGAGAAAAAGCCTTTTTCACTTGTCTTCAACCAGTTGAGGTTACCCTGCAAGGTATTGATCTCGCCATTATGCGCGATGTACCTGAAGGGCTGTGCAAGTTTCCAGGAGGGAAAGGTGTTGGTGGCGAAGCGGGAGTGAACCAGCCCGAAAGCAGATACCACTCTTTTATTGCCAAGGTCTGGAAAGTAATGGCGCACCTGCCCACTTGTGAGCTGCCCTTTATAAACGACGGTTTTATAAGAAAGAGAAGCGAGGTAAAACCCTATAGCGTCTTTCTTGATGGTATTATTAATGGTATGTGTGGCGTGGTTGCGCAGCACAAATAGTTTGCGTTCGAATTCTTCCGGGTTGGTGATATGATCGGGGCATGCTACGAACACCTGCTCTATTTCAGGCTCCACAGAAAGGGCGGTAGCGCCGATGTTCTCCGTATTCACCGGCACTTTTCTATAGGCTAGTACTTCAAGCCCGCATTTCTCAGCAGCACGATTGAAGATATCCCTGCACTCTTCTTTCAGGCGAATGTCTTTGGGGAAAAAGATAACACCCACTCCATACTTGCCGAATGCAGGCAGGTGAACGCCCATTCGTACGCATTCATCGAAAAAGAACTCGTGAGGGGTCTGGATCATGATGCCGGCGCCATCGCCCGTATTGTTCTCACAACCGCATGCGCCCCGGTGCTCCATGTTCTCGAGTATGGTGAGCGCGTCGGCCACTATCTGGTGCGACTTATTACTCTTGATATTGGCGACAAAGCCGATTCCACATGAGTCGTGCTCGAATTCGGGGGAGTACAGTCCTGTAGTACTTGCCATCGTTGATTAATAGTTTGGTTAGATAAAATTCAATAAAGCAACCATTCTTCCATAGAATTTCTTCTGGAAATGACAAGCAGGCCTGTGAAAATACGAAATAAATAGATTAGATAGTGAAATTATCGAATATTATTTTGTAATGAGATCCTCCTTTTTCTTACTAAGAAGATCTATGTAGTAAGCGGTTGGCTTGGCATTAAACAAGATAGCCGAACACATTGTCATTTTTGTTCAATTCGGTATAATTGATATTGTACTTGTTCATATTGCGAACAAGCACTTCGTAATCTACTTTGCTTAAAAGTTCAATGCCTACAAGGGCTGGTCCTGTTTCCTTATTGTGTTTCTGCATGTATTCGAAACGGGTAATATCATCGTTCGGCCCGAGTACATGGTTTACGAACTCTTTTAGAGCTCCCGGCCGCTGGGCAAAGCGTATCAGGAAATAATGTTTAAGCCCCTCGTATTGCAGCGATCTTTCTTTTATTTCCTGCATTCTGTCGATATCATTATTGCTGCCGCTTACTATACATACTATATTCTTATCCCTGATGGCATCGGCATAATCGTCCAGTGCAGCAATCGCTAGTGCACCGGCAGGTTCTACAACAATAGCATCTTCATTATAAAGTTTAAGGATGGTGGAGCATACTTTACCTTCCGGCACAAGATGCATATCGTCCAGCACTTCTTTACAGAAGCCGAATGTAATATCGCCCACTCTTTTTACGGAAGCGCCATCAACAAAACGTTCTATATTATCCAGTGTTACCGGGTGCCCTGCTTTAAGTGCCTCGTACATAGAAGGGGCACCTTGGGGTTCGAGGCCAATGATTTTGGTTTGCGGAGAGAAGGTTTTGAAATAGCTGCCTACTCCTGCCACAAGCCCTCCTCCACCTACCGGGGCAAATAGAAAATCGATATGGGAGAGATCTTCCAGTATCTCGAGTGCAACAGTAGCTTGCCCTTCTATGATCCGGAGGTCATCGAAGGGCGGGATAAAGGTCATGCCGTTTTCTTCGGTGTACTTCTTCGCGGCTACTGCGCAGTCGTCGAACGTATCTCCGGTAAGTTTCACTTCAATGAAATTCTCCCCGAACATTTTTGTCTGGCTTACTTTCTGGTTGGGTGTTATGATCGGCATGAACACGACGCCTTTCACATTCAGTTGCCTGCAGCTATAAGCGAAACCCTGGGCATGGTTTCCCGCACTTGCGCATACGACCCCTTTTTCAAGCTGCTCCTGGGGAAGCGTGCTCATCATATTGTACGCGCCACGGAGCTTGTAAGACCGAACCACCTGCAGATCCTCTCTCTTCAAAAATACTTTGCACCGGTATTTGCGGCTGAGGTTCTCGTTATACGTAAGAGGTGTTCTGGTCACTACCTTCTTTAACCGCTCCGCAGCTTTGGCAACATCCAGTTGATGGCTGATTACTTTCATGAATGATGATGCTTTATGCGTTGAAGGCCCCTTCCCGAAAGGAAGGGAGCCTTGAGTAGTTCTATTTCACCGCCTCTTCCACTTCCTGGTTTTCAGGACGAAGGCTTCTTACCGTTTTACCAGCCTGCCACATTTCGCTGTTGCGCAGTTCAGCCAGTTCCACTTCCAGTTTTTCGCGGTAGTCTGCCTTGCTATTGCTATCGATCGAACGTTGTGATTCCTTACCCGCCGCTACGCTGTTATAAAGTTCGTTGAATACCGGCAATGTAGCATCTCTGAATTTCTTCCACCAGTCCAGAGCACCGCGTTGGGCTGTGGTGGAGCAGTTGGCATACATCCAGTCCATTCCGTTCTCTGCCACCAGCGGCATGAGCGACTGCGTTAGCTCCTCAACGGTTTCGTTGAAGGCTTCGGAAGGCGAGTGCCCGTTTTTGCGCAGCACTTCAAACTGCGCGGCGAATATACCCTGGATGGCTCCCATCAATGTGCCGCGCTCGCCTGTAAGATCGCTGTACACTTCTTTCTTAAAATTAGTTTCAAACAGGTAACCGCTTCCTACTGCTATACCCAGAGCGATCACTCTTTCAAAAGCTCTTCCTGTAGCATCCTGGTAAATGGCATAGCTGCTATTGAGCCCGCGACCCTGGAGGAACATGCGACGCAGTGATGTACCCGAGCCTTTGGGGGCCACCAGAAATACATCTACACCTTTCGGTGGCAGTATATTGGTTTGCTCGCTAAAGGTGATGCCGAAGCCATGTGAAAAATAAAGTGCTTTTCCCGGGGTAAGATGCTTCTGCACGGTCGGCCACAATTGTATCTGGGCTGCATCGCTGAGCAGGTAGCAGATGATGGTTCCACGCTCCAGTGCTTCTTCAATTTCAAACAATGTTTCGC
>JACMJX010000027.1 GCA_014380425.1 Chitinophagaceae bacterium
ATGAGCGATATTTCTGAGACTGGTTATCATTCCTACAATTAGGGAGCAATATACTAAATATATTAGCATGGCAAATGCTAATATATTTACCAGTGTTTCCGTTTTATGCCATAATTATTCACTATACATTTATTCACTATACATTCATTCTAACGAGTAAACTCTCGTTTACCGCTAAAATCGGCGGTTTAAATGTTAATTTTTAGACACTTGCCGCATTGAACTTTAAAATGAGAAGAATTGATTGCACATTTGCACCATTAAAACAGCCTTCATGTTGAGCAAACTCGCTTTAGCCTTTACAATTCTCTTTCTTCTTTTCATGGTAATACCTAACCTGCATGCCCAGGAAAAGTACACCGTCAGTGGTTCAGTTACTTCCAAGAGAACGGGTGAAAGCCTTATCGGAGCTTCCGTAAGAGTAGTAGACCGGAACATTGGAGCAATCAGTAATGAATATGGCTTTTTTTCCATCACCTTATCCAGAGGTAGTTATACTATTGAAATAACGGCAGTAGGGCTTGGAAAGAAGACAATAGAAGTGGAGCTTGACAAAAATATCAAGCTTAATGTGCAATTGGAAGAGGTCGACGCCAGCTTAGAAGAAGTAACTGTTATTGCGTCAAAAGGGAGAAGCCTTACTAGTACTCAAATGGGCATGGAAAAGCTCACTATCGCCGAAACTAAGAATATTCCAGTACTTTTTGGCGAACGAGATATACTGAAAACAATTCAACTTTTGCCGGGGATAAAATCGGCGGGGGAGGGAAATAGCGGATTTTACGTTCGCGGCGGTGCGGCTGACCAGAATCTTATTCTTCTGGATGAAGCGCCGGTGTACAATGCATCTCACTTGCTAGGCTTCTTTTCTACATTCAATTCTGACGCAATAAAAGACATCACCGTTTATAAAGGTGGAATGCCCGCCCAATATGCAGGGCGTCTTTCTTCAGTGTTAGATATAAAGATGAACGATGGAAATAACCAGGATTTTAATGTTAGTGGTGGATTAGGGCTGATTTCTGCCAAACTTAATGTGGAAGGTCCTATTCAGAAGGACAAATCTTCTTTTTTGATATCCGGAAGAAGAACTTATGTAGATGCATTCCTTAAACTTTCCAACGATACAGCGGCCAAAAACAGCCGGCTCTACTTTTATGATCTAAATGCCAAAGTAAATTATAAGCTAGGAGATAAAGACCGCCTGTACCTTTCTGGGTATTTCGGAAGAGATAAGTTGGGGTACGACAATCAGTTTGGTATAGACTGGGGTAATGGCACCGGAACCCTCCGCTGGAATCATATCTTTAATAGCAAGCTTTTCTCCAACACTTCGCTTATTTTCAGTAATTATGACTACGAGGTATCCGTAAGATCAGATGCCATCGATTTCAATATATTTTCTCAGATCAAAGATTACAATATAAAGCAAGAGTTTCAGTGGTTTTTAAATAACCGGAATAGCATCCGTTTCGGGATTAATTCGATTTATCACACAATAAGGCCGGGAGAAGTAAGTTCGTCTGAAAACTCCAGCTTCGGGAGCCTTCTTCTTCAAAGGCGATACTCATGGGAAAACGGCATTTATATTACAAATAACTGGAAGGCCACCGACAGATTTAACCTGACTTATGGCTTAAGATTGACTTCGTTTAGCATTCTAGGAAACGGAGATTTTTACACACTGGATGACAAAGGAAATGCGATTGACACGACCAGTTACGGAAAGGGTACATTTGTTAAAACATATGTAAATCCGGAGCCAAGGATTGCAGCCAGTTACCAGCTTAACAACAGCAGCTCGTTGAAGCTTTCTTATGTGCGGAACGTTCAGAACTTGCATTTGATTTCCAACTCCACTACTTCATCTCCTTCCGATAAATGGGTGGCGAGTAGTAATATTATTAAGCCAGAGTTAAGCGACCAAGTGTCTATAGGATATTACAAGAATTTGTTTGATAACAAATATGAACTTACAGTAGAAACTTACTACAAAGACCTTCAGAATCAGATCGATTACAGAGACGGGGCGGATGTCTTTACAAATGATGCTATCGAAACCCAGCTTCTTTTTGGAAAAGGCAGGGCATATGGCCTTGAATGGCTATTGAAAAAAACCTCCGGGAAGTTTACCGGATGGTTAAGTTATACCCTTTCCAAGACGGAACGAAAGATAAACGGGATTAACAATAATGAGTGGTACAATGCGAGACAGGACAGAACACATGATGTAGCGATAGTGGCCTCCTATGCGTTAAACAAAAAATGGACCTTTTCTGCCAACTGGATCTACTATACAGGCGACGCAGTTACTTTTCCAAGTGGTAAATACCGTGTAGATGAGCAGGTTGTTTATTACTACACCGAAAGAAACGGATACCGTTACCCTTCTTATCATCGTCTTGATCTTGGGGCTACACTTCAGTTAAAGAAAAAGAAAAAGTTCAGTTCGGAACTGGTATTCAGCATCTTCAATGCTTATGGGCGCGAAAATACTTATACTATAGCCTTCCAGGATAGTGAAACGGATCCAAATAAAACCGAAGCCGTGCAAACAGCCCTATTTAAATTTGTGCCCTCCGTATCTTATAACTTTAAATTCTAAAGAAAATGCAAAACTGTATATATGCCCTGCTTGCACTGACAGTCTTTACGATGAGTTCCTGTGAAAAAGTGATCGATATTAATCTTAATAATGCTTCAAAAAAATATGTAATAGAGGGAATGCTTTCTGACCAATCTGGATCATGCAAAGTGCTTATAACGACTACCCGTAATTTCGATGAAGATAATAGCTTCGTCGGTATTTCAGGGGCCCAGGTTACCATCGCCGATGGCACCGGCCCAGAACTGTCGCTTGTCGAGTCCTCCAATGGCATATATGAAAACAAGAGCATAACAGGTATTGTTGGCCATACTTACAATCTTAAGGTTATCATCAATGGTGAACAATTTACCGCTTCATCCACCATTCCCGAAAAGGTACTGTTCGATACATTGTTCGTAAATGACGAAGTCATTTTTGGCGAACTTATAAAACTTGTTAACTTACGGTATCCTGATCCGGTAGGAAGGGGAAATAGTTATCGCTTTATACAATATATCAACGGTGAAAAGGATAAAACGATCTTTATAAGGAATGATGATCTCAACGACGGTAGAATTATAGAAACGGTGCTTTTTAGCCTAAATGATGACGATGATGAAGAGGAAAGCAAGATCAGTAAGGGGGACGAAGTGCGGATAGAGATGTTATGCGTAGATGCGGCTGTTTATAAATACTGGTTTAGTCTTGATCAGAGTGCCCTTGGTACCAATGAGAGTGCCTCTCCTGCGAATCCAGTCACAAATATTACCGGTGGCGCGTTAGGTTATTTCAGTGCGCACACATACCAAACGGATAGCCTTATCTCGCCCTAAACTTCCCCCGGGAAGTCATGTACAAGCCTGGAGCGGGTGGGGGCAGGGGGGTTACGGTAAAGGGGGAAAATTATATTTCTTCCAAACCGGGCTTTATTCATTCCCGTATATATGATGTTAAAGCCAATGGTCGTCAGAACAATTCCTTTTTTCCTAATTCTGCTAAGAACGGTATACAGCTCGTAATAGTTTCCCTGATTGAAAGCTTTTTCGAGGAATAGGAGCAAAAGAGAATGAATATTTATTAGGCGCGAAGCACTAGATGATGCGGAACAAAGTTCCTTAAACCGCTGGAATAATTAACAGACCTAGAATGTTGAATATAGAAGAATATATATCGAGTGGAATAGTTGAAAGCTACGTGCTTGGCATCTCTGACGAAAAGGAGAATCTGGAGTTCGAACGCTTTTTATTTGCCTATCCCCAACTTCAGACAGCTCTGCAAAAATTCGAGCTGGAACTTGAAAATCAGATGAAGGCTAATGCCTTTCCTCCTCCTGCACGTGTTTGGAATGATGTTCAGATGAAAATTGAATTTGGCGAATTCAGAAGTAAATTCAACAGATCAAACGAAGGTGAAAGGGCCTCGGAAACAGTGATACCTATCGTTTCAGAATCGACTAATCAACTAAAAGTCCACAAAAACTTTCGTTATGCTTTTATAGCCCTTGTTGTACTTTCTAAAGTATTCCTGTACTTTGCCATCTATTATTACCTGCTATATAAGGATGAGCTCCGCCAAAAAGAAAGGCTTCAACATCAAATACAACAAACTATAACTGCGCCCAAGCCTTCGTAAATAATGTCTTCCTTTTAACTGCTAGTGTTTCTTAACACATCAACAGTTTCGCTGATTTCAAACTCCTGGTGCCAACTAGAACCACTACCTAAGGAGAGCTGGTATTCAAGAAAATTACTTCTTACACAAATCGCAGTTACCAAACGTTGTCGCTGATCATTATCGGTGATGAGGTAAACAAACTGTCCAAGGTTGAAATTGTTTTGAATTATCATCATAGCAGGGGGTTGTTCAATATTAACGCAAAAACGTTTTAAAAAATTGTTATACTTTCCCTTACTTTTACAGCTGCTAATAACAGCTTATGCCCGAAAATAAAAACAGACAATTTCTGGATTTTGAACGACCTATTAAAGAGCTGTTTGATGAGATTGAAAAGCTAAAGCAGATAGCTGAAAAGACGAAACTAGATAATAGTAACTATATAGCCCAGCTTGAGGGCCAGGTACTGGAGAAACGCCGCGAAATTACTGCCGCGCTCACAAGCTGGCAAAAAGTACAGCTAAGCCGTCACCCGGATCGCCCCTATACTTTAAAATATATTCAGAAAATAACCAGCAATTTTATTGAATTACATGGTGATAGAAATGTGAAGGATGACAAAGCTATGGTAGGTGGTTTTGCACAGATTGAAGGAGAAACAGTAATGATGATAGGTCAGCAGAAGGGTATTAATACTAAAATGCGCCAACTGCGCAATTTCGGCATGGCCAACCCGGAAGGGTACCGTAAGGCACTTCGACTCATGAAACTGGCAGAAAAATTCAATAAGCCGATCATCACATTAATAGATACACCGGGAGCTTATCCCGGACTAGAGGCAGAAGAGCGTGGGCAAGGAGAAGCCATTGCAAGGAATATTTATGAGATGATTCGGCTGAAAGTGCCGGTTATTTGTGTGATTATAGGTGAAGGTGCAAGTGGTGGGGCCTTGGGAATTGGGGTGGGAGACAGAGTTGTAATGCTTCAAAATACATGGTACACCGTAATTTCCCCGGAAAGCTGTAGCTCTATTTTGTGGCGCAGCTGGGATCAAAAGGAAAAAGCAGCGGAACAGTTAAGGCTCACTTCAGACAATATGCTTCGATTTGGTCTTATAGATGCTATAGTACCTGAACCAATTGGTGGGGCTCACTGGGATTATACAGAAGCGGCAGATTTATTAAAGCAATACCTGATGCCGACCCTTAAAGAATTGAAGCAACAATCGCCTGAATATCGAAAACAACAACGCATCGAGAAATTCGGCAAAATGGGATTTTGGGATGAGGTAACAGTTCAGCAACAACAGCCAAACAATAATATTTAATGTTACGTGATAAATTACGAGGAACAGGAGTAGCTCTGGTAACACCTTTTACATCTGACCATAAAGTTGACTTCCCTGCGCTTGAAAAAGTAATTGAACATGTAATACGCAATGGAGTAGAGTATCTTGTAACACTTGGAACCACTGGAGAAGCACCTACTCTCAGCCGGGCGGAGAAAAAAGATATTATCACCTTTACGTACGAAAAAGTGGACGGGGCGGTACCTATAGTCGTTGGTATTGGCGGTAACAATACAAGAGAACTCATAGATGACCTCGAAACATTTCCTCTCGAAAAAGCCATAGCAATTCTGAGTGCAAGTCCGTACTATAGCAAACCCTCCCAGGAAGGACTTTTCCAACACTATAAGTCTTTGGCAGCAGCTACCACAAAACCTATATTGCTTTATAATGTTCCGGGCCGTACAGGGCGTAATCTTACCGCAGAAACAACGCTGCGCCTGGCTACCGAAGTTGATAACATTGCAGGCATCAAAGAGGCTGCAGGAGATATGGTGCAAGCAATGAATATACTTCGGGATAAACCCGCTGACTTTCTGGTGGTAAGCGGGGATGATGCACTAGCCTTACCACAGATTGCCTGTGGAATGGATGGGGTTATAAGCGTTGCAGCTAATGCATTGCCCAAAGCCTTTTCCGAGATGGTCCGCCACTGCCTGATAGGAGAATTTAGAATAGCTAAAGGGTTGAATGACAAGCTAATAGAATCCTACGAACTAATGTTTGCGGAAAATAATCCGGCAGGCGTAAAAGCTGCCATGGAAATTTTAGGGCTAATTGAAAGCCATCTACGACTCCCACTGGTACCAATAAGCCGAGACCTTTACTCAAGAATGAAAAAGTTCTTGGGGCAGTTATTAGGTTAGGCTTTGTAGGTAACTCCCTCAAGTGCTACCTCAGTATTACCAAAAATCTCTTTAGCTTCCCTTTCGAATTGAGTGAGCGACTCGTATTTAGAGCTGAAATGCCCCAGAATTAGTTTTTGAACCCCTGCGTTAAGTGCTGTGGTTGCTGCCTGCAAAGTGGTACTATGAAATCTTTTTGCCGCTCTTTCGCTCAAATCCTTTAAATACGTAGCTTCATGATAGAGCAAGTCTACCCCCTTTACATGTAACGCCAGTGATTCGTGGTACAAAGTATCTGCGGAGTAGGCATATGACTTGCCTGGAACATTTGGGAAAGTGACCTCTTCGTTCAAAATCTCATTACCTTCAGGGGTAATAAAATCTTTGCCTTGCCTAAGTTCATCATAAAATGCGACAGGAATATCTAGCAAAACTGCTTTTTCCGGGTTTATTTTTCTTGGAGCCCTTATTTCTTTGAACACAAATCCCCAACAGTCTATCCTGTGATACACCTTAAAACAGCTTACTTCGAATTTATGGTTACTAACCAACAGCCCCGCCTCCAATGCGTAAAAATGCAGTTTGAAGGGTAATGTAGTATCGGCAACTTTCAACTGCATTTCGATAATTGGCCTAAGTAAGGCAGGTGCATACAGGTGTAAGTCCTGATCGCGGCCCAACAGTCCCATGCTAGTAATAAGCCCAATCAAGCCAAAATAGTGGTCACCATGAAGGTGCGAAATAAAAATGTGATTAATTCGGCTTCTACGAATACGGTATCTGGCTATCTGCATTTGTGTACCCTCCCCGCAATCTACCAGGAACAGTTGATCATTTAGCGTCACTATTTGTGAAGTAGGATGTCGGTCAAAAGCGGGAATAGCTGAGTTATTTCCTAATATAGTGACTGCAAGCATTCCGGAACGATGTTAATGGTATATGAAGTAAAATGTTAAAATTACCAAATTAAGCTAAAAGTGTTGGTTTTCCGATCAACTGTTTAGTCTCCTGTAAGCTCCCTTTCTATCTCCTCCATTTGAATTATATCCATAGCCTCACTTTTTGTAGGAACCAAGTTGAGGCGCTGAACCAACCCCGCCTCGTAAATTGCAATCTTGACCGCTGATTTAACACAGCAACTGATAAATGAAATATTTTGCTGGTGGAAGGCCTCCTGTATTTTAACGATTTCCTGCAGCACTTCCACCGCCGCAATGTCCACTTCTTCTAAATTAAGAATTGTATTTTTTATGGCATCGCTTAGTATGGAAGACAACTTATTTCGAATATCTACTGTCATATTAGCAGATAGGGCTTTTTCCCGGATAGTTATGACATGGAATTTCTCACTGGTATCAATTTTGACTTGCATTATAAACGTTTAAAGCTTTAAAGATATTTTTTACGTAATTACTTCTACACATAGTGTAACGATATGTGCATAAGCAGGTTGCAAGCTTAGCTGCCGCAACTAAAATCAAAAATATTCGTTATTATTGTATAACACACAATCTACTTAAGATGGATAATAATTTTTCAGCTCAGGTTAAGGAAATTATATCATTTAGCAGGGAGGAAGCACTAAGATTGGGGAATGATTTTATCGGAACAGAACACCTGTTGCTGGGGATGATCCGCGAAGGTGATAATACAGCAGTTCGTATTCTAAAGAGCTTTAATGTGGACCTTTATGAACTTCGTAAGGAGGTTGAACTTGCTGTAAAAGATAAAACGGGTAAGAACATTCCGAATATAAATAGCCTTCCTTTAACTAAACAGGCAGAAAAGGTGATCCGGGTCACCGTACTTGAGGCAAAAGCACTTAAGAGCCCAACAGTGGAAACGGAACATCTCATGCTTTCAATTCTTAAGAATAAAGAAAATATTGCTACACAAATTTTAAATCAATTTGACGTGGACTACGACTTATTCAGAAATGAACTCGGTGTTGTAAAAAGCAACGATGTACGCAGCGAGTACGCTGACGAAAATGAGGATGATTTCGATGACGAAAAAAAGTATTCCCAGCAAAAATCAAAGGCGGCGGGTGCCACAAAAAGTAAAACTCCGGTACTTGATAATTTTGGCCGCGATATAACCCGCCTTGCCGAAACCGGTGCACTTGACCCTATAGTGGGACGGGAACAGGAAATTGAACGTGTTTCACAGATTCTTTCCCGCCGCAAAAAAAATAACCCGATCCTTATCGGAGAGCCAGGAGTAGGTAAAACAGCTATAGTGGAAGGGCTTGCTTTACGAATTATTCAGCGTAAAGTGTCCAGAGTGCTGTTTGACAAGCGTGTGATATCTCTTGATCTCGCTGCCCTCGTAGCTGGTACAAAGTACAGAGGACAGTTCGAGGAAAGAATGAAAGCTATAATGAACGAACTGGAAAAAAACAGGGACGTTATCTTGTTCATCGATGAAATCCATACAATAGTTGGCGCTGGTGGTGCCAGTGGCTCGCTCGACGCTAGTAACATTTTTAAACCAGCCCTGGCTAGAGGGGAACTACAATGCATCGGTGCTTCTACGCTGGATGAATACCGCATGTATATAGAGAAAGATGGAGCATTAGATAGAAGATTCCAAAAAGTGCTTGTCGAGCCACCTAGCGTTGAAGAAACCATACAGATTCTTACTAATATTCAAAGCAAATACGAAGACTACCACAACGTTTCTTATTCCCCGGATGCTATTGAGGCATGCGTGAAGTTAAGTGATAGATATATGACCGACCGTCTCCTTCCGGATAAAGCTATTGACGTATTAGATGAGGTAGGAGCCAGAGTGCATCTTAAGAACATCAACGTTCCTCAAGAAATTCTGGACCTCGAAAAGAAGATTGAGGATGTTAAGAATGAAAAGAATAAGGTTGTCAAGAGCCAAAAGTTTGAAGAGGCGGCTTCTCTAAGAGATACTGAAAAGAGGCTGGCTGAAGAACTAGATAAGGCCAAGGCACACTGGGAGGAAGAAAGTAAGCATAAACGATACCCGATTGATGATGACGCTATTGCTGAGGTAGTAAGCATGATGACTGGGATACCTGTAAAGCGTATGGTACAGGCCGAGACGGAAAAGTTACGCAAGATGAGTGATGATATGAGAGAAATGGTTATTGGCCAGGATGATGCTATTTCAAAAGTGGTAAAAGCTATTCAACGTAACAGAGTCGGTTTAAAAGATCCTAAGAAACCTATAGGCACGTTCATCTTCCTAGGACCAACAGGTGTGGGTAAAACCGAGCTTGCCCGCGCTTTGTCGAGATACATGTTCGATTCTGAGGATTCATTGATACGAATCGATATGAGCGAATATATGGAGAAGTTTACTGTGAGCCGTTTAATAGGAGCACCTCCAGGATACGTAGGTTATGAGGAAGGAGGGCAGCTTACTGAAAAAGTACGGCGCAAACCCTACTCTGTAATCCTGCTGGATGAAATAGAGAAAGCCCACCCGGATATCTATAATATCTTGTTGCAGGTACTTGATGATGGACAACTTACAGACGGACTGGGGAGAAAAGTGGATTTTAAGAATACACTGATTATCATGACTTCTAATATAGGAGTACGTCAGTTGAAAGATTTTGGCGAAGGCGTTGGTTTTGCTACCGCTTCAAGAATACAAAATGCGGAGGAAAATAACAAGGCCGTAATTGAAAAAGCGTTGAAACGTACTTTTTCTCCTGAGTTTCTCAACCGGATTGACGACGTGATTATATTCAATACTCTTGAAAAAGAGCATATTTTTCGTATTATCGACATCTTAATGAAGGGTGTTGTGAAACGTTTGAACAATCTTGGATTCTCTTTGGAATTGACTG
>JACMJX010000336.1 GCA_014380425.1 Chitinophagaceae bacterium
CAACAGCACTGATCAAGAAGAAGAGCCGCATTGCAACCGTTCCTTCAAAGGCATCCAAAGAGCGCAGGATAGAGGGCAAGAAGCAGCTATCAGTTATCAAGGAAACAAGAAGAAGGCTGCGGCCTGGAAATTACTAACGTCAATGTTTCTGGCATCGCGCGCTTGAACACCGCTGCTTTAGAATGACATTGAGCAGACGGTGTGTTCATACGCGAACACTACCAGCTATTGTCCAAAGTCATAATGGTCTCGAATTATCCATTACATTTGTGGTATTAAAACCAAATTATGTCACTACCAACTAATAATAAGAAAGACGGAAAGCAGGGGGGTAAGAACCAAAAAGGTGCTGCCTTGGGTTCTAAGTTCATCGCCAAAGCTACCAAGGGAGCTAACGTGGGCAAGAAGCCCATCAAAACAGGTGGCTCGAGAGGAAGCTGATCCCAATCAGCGGATGCAGTACAACAATTCAATTACAGTTTTTAGTTAGAGTGAGTCACCTCGCGGCTGCGCGCGGTAGCGTGATGGCTATGACTCTTGCCATGACTGTGCTGCACGGTAATACCAGGAGCCGTAACGTTATCGTTAATAGCAACCGGCTTCAACCGGATAATCCTTAGCAGGTGCAACACTTTCATTACCTGAAACGTAGGATCCAGCTCAAACCATTTTCTCGCAAAATTGGGGTTGGTGCCTTGTTTGTGGTGATTGTTCTGAAACAGCTCGCCTAACAGCAACAATCCAAAGGGTTCTGAATTCTTGGAGTGATCACCGTTTTTATAATTGGCATAGCCGTATTTATGTCCACACCAGTTTACAATAGCACCTTGTACCGGCCCCATCAGGAAGTGAATCGGCAGTAAGAGAAATAACCAGTAATTAGGTGGTGCAAAATAGATATAAAAAGATGTGTAAGCCAGTGTAAACAATACACGCACTGTCATACTATCCGCAATCTTATCCAGCTTTGGCCAGGTAGGCAGGTAGTCCTTCGTGAATTGCGGATCAGGCATCTTTTCACCACTCAGGAATGCGTGATAAATGTTTTTAGTATGAACCATCATACCCATCACATCTTTAAAGAAATGCGGGGAATGGGGGTCTTGTTCCGTATCGCTATGTACATGGTGCATTCTATGCATAACGGCATAAGCCCGGGGGTTTAGAAACGAAGATCCCTGGGTAAGCCAGGTGAGTAGGTAAAATACCCGTTCCGTTCTTTTGCTGGTAGTGTACATCTGGTGCGATGCATAACGGTGCAGAAAGAAAGTATGGAAGAACAAAGACAGAAACCAGTGTGTAAAAAAGAAAATGAGTATTGCTACCATCACAAATAAATTTCAAATTAGACGCAAATGTAAGCCGTTTATTATATTAACCTGCCTTTTTGCACGTCAATCTACAACCGTCGGGTTATCCTGGGCGCAAAAAAGTACTAGTTATCGAAAGATTAACAAATATAAAGCCCGAAATAAAATTCCCTCACTGCATAGCTTCCATTTTGATCGCGTTATCTTTGAGATCAATAATGAAGTCATCTTTACTTACAGGCTTGGTTTTCACCGTTCTATGGTCCTCGGCCTCTACCGCCACCAAAATAGGACTCCTGGTAGGGCAACCCTTTATCATCTGCATTGCGCGGTTTTTCTTTGCCGGTATCTGTATGCTGCTTATCACGCATATCTTCATGAAGAATGACTTGCCGCGTGGCAGTCAGTGGAAACAACTGGCGATATACGGCCTTATGAACGTGTCGCTGTATCTGGGTATCTACATCCTCGCCATGCAATATGTATCGCCAGGGCTGGGTTCTTTATCAACTGCTACTGCACCAGTCATCATCAGCCTGATAACCGCCCTCTTTTTACGAAAGCCACTCCGGGGCAATACTTTGATCAGCCTTTTTTTATGCATGGCAGGCGTGCTGCTGGCGGCTTACCCGCTTTTTAATAGCAATCATGCCTCGCCTGCCGGGCTTGCTTTGCTAATGGTCAGCATGATCATTTATTCCTGCGGCACGCTTTATTACTCCCGAATCAACTGGGCGGGAATGCATATACTCACCATTAACGGATGGCAAACATTGCTTGGCGGGCTTTTTCTGCTTCCTGTGGCTTTATTTACTTACAGACAAGAGGCGAATACCTGGAACATTCAGTTACTAGGGTCGATAGTATGGCTGGCTATACCCGTGTCTATCGTCGCCATCCAACTATGGTTGATGTTACTCCGGGAAAATCCTTTAAAAGCATCGTTCTGGCTATTTCTGGCGCCGCTTTCAGGGTTGCTGATCGCTAATTTAGTGATGAAGGAGCCTATAAGCGTTTATACGATTGTAGGCATGGCCATGGTGAT
This sequence comes from Chitinophagaceae bacterium, assembly GCA_014380425.1. Lineage (GTDB taxonomy): Bacteria > Bacteroidota > Bacteroidia > Chitinophagales > Chitinophagaceae > JADCRZ01. Next base: position 2,356 of record JACMJX010000336.1, read on the forward strand.
TGGAGGCTTGTTCATTCTTCAATGGAAAAGAACGATTGCTTAGGAGTTCACTGTATTTTTATGATACGGTAACGAGAAAGAAAACGTAGATCCTTTGCCCATTTTACTATCGCTGAGCCATATTTCACCGCCGCTTCTTTTAATAATTTCAGCGGAGATATAAAGACCCAGCCCAAGGCCTGGAAAAGTGTTCTGATTGTTACCTGTAACGCGATAGAACTGTTCGAAAATCCTTTTCTGATTGCTTTTGGCGATGCCGACACCGAAGTCTGTCAAGGATACTATTACTTTGTCTTTACCATAGCTCGTTTCAACAATTACTTTATTGGCATGCGGGGAATACTTTATAGCATTGGAAATAAGATTGGTGAGCACCTGGGCTATTCTTTCCTTATCTCCATAGAGTGTACCGCTTTTTTTAAACCGGGTTGTGATGGTATGCCTGGGCGCGGTGAGCTGTATTTCTTCCCTTACTTCATTTACTACAGCATTAAAATCAAAGTAGTCTTCTTTGAACTGTAGTCTGCCGGATTGAATCTTGGTTACATCCAGCAGATCGCCTATAAGGTTGGTAAGCCTGTCTACCTGGGCGTTCAGCTTTAGTAGCATATCAGCTTCGCGTATAAACTCCTTTTGCCTGAAAATGTTTTCCAGCACCTGGCCATAGGCTTTAATGCTGGTGATTGGCGTTTTCAGTTCGTGGCTGGCCATGCTTATGAAATCATCTTTCTGCTGTTGCAGCTGGTTTAGCCTTACTTCATTTTCTTCCAGCTTTTCCTTTTCATTCTTCAGCTCCACGATCATCTGCTGCTTTTCCTGCTCGGCTTCTTTCAGCCGGGTAATATCTCTTAAAACGGCTAGTAATTGTCTTGTTTTGCCATCTGCACCCCGGATGGGTGAAACCATCACATCCCACCACTTGTATGTTCCGCTCATAGTAGCCATCCGACCCTGAAACCTGGCAGTTCTGCCACGTTTCACCCTGTTGATAGCCGTTTGAGTAGCTTCTGCGTATTCGCCTTCCCAGAATTCTATCCATGCTTTACCCTGTACCATATCGAGATCGCTGATCTCTAAGAGTTGAAGCCCCGGGTTGTTCATGGTGATGATATTTCCCTGAGGGTTCAACACTTTCACGCAATCAGGACTGCTGTGAAAGATGCTTTGTGAGAAAGCTTCGCTTTCCTTTAGCGCGAGTTCCTTATTGCGCTCTGTGGTAAGGTTGCGCATGGCTTTGGTATAGCCCCTTAGTTTGTTCTTTTCATCCAGCAATGGGAAAACGAGCCCGCTTCCCCAAAAAGTGGTGCCATCTTTTCGAACGTGCCAGCGTTCGTTGGTTGCCTTGCCCTTTTCCCGGGCAATTAGCAATTCCTGAAAGGGACGTTTATTTCTTCTGTCGGCAAGGGTATAGAGAACTCCAATGCTCTTGCCCACGATTTCTGCTTCCGACCAGCCTGTCATCATTTCCGCACCCGAATTCCAGCTGCTGATATTCCCTAAATGATCTGTAGTAAACACGCAATAATCTTTCAAACTTTCTATAAGCTGTTTGAAAAAAACACCGCTCGTCCGGAAATCTTCGTGCGTGTCTGCCTTAGTACCGGAAAGCGGACGGATCTTTTTAGAAGTAATAGTGGTACCACCGTTTATCTTTTTATGCATATTGTTCGGGTGTGGACTCAAATTCAGTAACCATTGGTGAAGCTAAGAATTTTAAAGAAATAAGTGATAACATTCATCAGGAATTAGCTTAACCTGAGTCATGTATTGCCTTGGCTTTTGAAGCCACTTTAACAGTAAAGCTGTGCTACACGCCTGTTATTCTCCCACCGCAGAAAAAGTATTCGTCCGGCATTAAAAGAAACCGGCGGCCATTTAAATACCTACTTCCTAACGCTCCTTCCTGTATTTAATTACCCTTACTGCAAGTGTATTATCATCTAAATACTAGGCAGATACTAGGTGCATCCTAGGTTCATCCTACGTAGATACTACGTACATGTGCCTAGAATCTACCTAGGATCTACCTAGAATCTACCTAGGATGTACCTAGGATGATGGTTAGTTAAAGATAATAATGCGACGGATATGACTAAAAGGCTACGGGTTTGTTATTTCCTTCCTCATACTATATAGTCATAATGATACCCACCGGGGGTATTCATCAATAGAATGCTGGATATATTAAGAAAGAGCGCCGACCTGGCGTTGGACGGTTTATGGTGGCAGCTATTCCCTGCTATTGCGTTCGGCAACCAGATGCCAGCTATCACCGGTGTATGAAGTTGCAGAAACGGCGCGGGGTACGCAGGCCGGGGGAGATAACCTGGAGGCTTCTGGCGAGCTATTGAAGATTCGTGGTCGTTTTGCAGGCGGGCAAACTTTTTGCAAAAGTTTAACCAGGGGGATTAAAGGGGCGCGCTACAATTAAAGTTAAGAAAAGAAGAATTTTTGCAGGAGAACAAGAAGCAGTTGCTTTTTAGCGTATATTCAAGGGCAAATGGGTATATTAACGGAGTTTCACTACCTCGCCGGAGCATTTACCGGTAGAACCGCTCGTTCGTTTTTGTCGGAACTACGCGTACCAAAAACTGGTACCTGACGTAGAACTACTTTTATCACTGCGGTGGGGTTAATTTTCGTTACTAAATACAAATTTGACGCAATAATAAGTTTACGGTATCCGTTAAATTGTGAGTTTTCAATTACTTTTTTTGTGTTTTGGAGAATTTAATTTATTCTTGTAAAGTATATGTTAATTAAATTATAAAATTATTTATGTGTCCTATACCCTTTAATTTAAAGCAAATGAGAAACCTTTCAACGCTGACGGCGTTATTTTTCATGGTTTTGCTGGCAAGTTGTAGCAAATTTGGAGGTAAATCTTCAAAAATGCCGAACGATGGCCAGTTGCATGGAATCGCTTTAAGCAAAAAGTATGTAATGCCCAAACCTCCGGGAATGGTGTATGTGCCACCAGGAACGTTCCACATGGGGCCAAGTGACGAAGATGTAAACTTCGCTTACACTGCGCGTAATAAGCAGGTATCTATTAACGGCTTCTGGATGGACGCAACTGAGATAACGAACGCGGAATACCGCCAGTTTGTTTTTTGGGTGCGGGACTCTATAGCTGCGAAGATGCTTGGTTATGTCAAGAATCAGGATGGAGTAGATTACATCGACCAGAAGAAAGCCCAGTCCATCAAATGGAATGATAAGGCTACTATTGAAAAGCTGGATCAAATGATGTATTCTCCTGAAAACCGGATTTTTGGTAAAAGAGAGATCGACGCATCGAAGTTAGTATTCCATTCCGAGGTCTTTGATACAAAGGAAGCTGCGAAGCGCGACAACGCTGGTAAAGCCCGTTCTAAATTCATCATTAAGAAAGATACCCGTATCTATCCAGATACACTGGCATGGATAAGAGATTTCTCGTATTCTTATAACGAGCCTATGACGAAGCGTTACTTCTCGCATCCGGCATTTAATAACTACCCCGTGGTAGGTGTTAACTGGGTGCAGGCAACAGCTTTCTGCGAATGGAGAACACAACTTCTCAATTCGTCGCTTGAATCAAAGAACAGAACTCCGGAGTCAGATTTCCGCCTGCCGACAGAAGCGGAATGGGAATATGCTGCTCGTGGCGGACGTTCTCAATCTATGTTTCCTTGGGGTAACTATTACCTGAGAAACAGAAAAGGATGCTTACTCGCTAACTTTAAACCTGGTCGCGGTAACTACCCTGAAGATGGCGGATTTTATACCGTGCGTGCTGATGCATACTGGCCGAATGATTTCGGTTTGTATAACATGGCAGGTAATGTATCTGAGTGGACATCGTCTTTATATTACGAGGGAGGTTACAACTTCCAGCACGATATGAACCCGGATATCAGGTACAACGCTAAAGATACCGATCCTCCACGGATGAAACGTAAAGTTTTACGCGGTGGAAGCTGGAAAGATGTTGGTTTCTTCCTGCAGACCGGTACACGTACTTATGAATATCAGGATACTACTAAATCCTACATTGGCTTCCGTTGTGTTATCGACCTTCCGCCAACCCAGGGAAAAAGGTAGAATGTAAATATTCTATAGCTTATAAAATTTTTTCTAAACGTTATCGTTTAATAATTGATTGTAAAATCAGATTGGATCAGTATTGTCTAAACCTCTTTAATAAAACCTATTTTAAATTTCAAAAATCATGGCAGGCTCATCAACAACGGACAAAGTAGTTAATTACATAGTATGTATCGGTGCATCAGTAGTAATCGTGGGTGCCCTCTTCAAGATCCTTCACTGGAAAGGAGCGGATCTCATGCTGATGATCGGATTGTTAACTGAAGCATTTATATTTCTAGTATATGCCTTTCTACCGCCTCCCGGCAATGAAATGGCAGCACTTGCAGAAGCACTTCCAAAAATGAATCTTTCCGGCGGCGGTAATCCTGCTGTCGACAAGTTGGATAAGATGTTGAACGAAGCAGACATTACGCCTGCAACTATTAAATCACTGAGCGCCGGTTTCCAGAAATTCGGTACTACCGTTAACCAGATCAAGGATGTATCTGAGGTAGTAGCTGCAACTTCCGAATACACTACTAAAACAAAAGAAGCTTCGGTTGCGCTGGGTGCTATGAAAGACGTTTATACTAAATCGGCTGCTACAATGGCTTCTTTCAATGAAGCGTCAGAGAGCACTAAGCAGTTTCACGGCCAGGTGCAGGTTCTTACAAAGAATCTTGGTTCTTTGAATACCATTTACGAGCTGGAATTGCAGGATACGAACAATCATCTTAAGGCAATGAATAATTTCTACAGCAACCTGGTAACAGCTTCACAAGCTATGCAGGGAAGTGTGGATGATGCTAAGAAGACGCAAGAGCAAATTGGCCTGCTTGCCAAGAACCTTGGTAATCTTAACCAGGTATATGGTAACATGCTAAGCGCAATGCAGGGCAGATAGTATTAAAGTTCAGCGATAAACTAATTTAAGTTAATTTAAAACCAAGATCCGATGTCTCTACCAAAAGAGCCCCGGCAGAAGATGATCAACATGATGTATTTGGTGCTGACAGCATTGCTGGCACTGAACGTATCATCTGAAATATTAAATGCCTTTAAGACCGTAAATGATAGCATCATACATGCAAATGGAGTGGTGGACGATAAGAATGCAACCACATTTAAATCATTTCAATCTAAATTAAAGAAACCGGAGACTGCTGAAAAGGCCGCTATCTGGTGGCCAAAAGCGGAACAGGCTAAAAAGCTTTCCGAAGCTATGGCTAAATATATCGAAGACCTTAAAATAGAGCTGAAGAAGGAGTCGAAAGGTGAAAACCTGGGTACTGCCGATGAAAAATTCAGCGAAGATAACCTGGAGGCTTCTACCCGCTTATTAGTGGAAGGACCTGCAGGAAAGGAACTGGAGCAGAAGCTGATCGATTACAAAAAGCAACTGCTGGCTATTCTTCCAGAGAAGAAGGCTGAGTTCGAAAAATCTTTACCACTTGACCTTACTCCTCCTGCAGGACAAAAAGGTGACCTGACTAAAGCTGACTGGTCTTCCGGTTATTTCAGAATGACTCCTACTATCGCAGCGGTTACTATCCTGAGCAAGTTTCAGAATGATGTAAAAAACTCTGAGGCGCAGATAGTTGACTATTGCCATAAAGCAATCGGTGAGGTAGAAGTAGTGTTCGATGCGTTCCAGGCATTTGCGGGAACGAATGCAACCTACCTGATGCCCGGCCAGGAGCTTGAGATCACAGCTGGTGTAGGTGCTTTCTCGAAAGCAGCTTTACCTTCAGTAACGATTAATGGTGCAGGAGTAGGGCTCAACAACGAGGGTGTAGCAATTTACAAAACGACGGTTAGCGGTGCTGGTGAAAAATCAGTGAATGTTAATGTGTCTTTCAAAAAGCCGGATGGTACCATTGGAACCTTAACAAAAGAAATCAAGTATACCGTTGGTGTTCCTTCAGGATCGTCTATTTTCCTGGAGAAGATGAACGTGATGTATGTTGGTGTCGATAATCCGTTAACGATCTCTGCAGGTTCTGCCGGAGCGGAAAAGATGAAACCATCTTTTACAGCAGGAAGTCTGACTTCAGCTGGCGGTAACGGAAGATTTATAGCAAGACCTACTTCCGTAGGGCCTGCTGAAATAAGAGTAGTAGTAGATGGTAAGCCAACGTCTTTCCCTATACGTTGCAAGGTATTACCAGATCCTAACGCCATGGTAGGCGGAAGAAGAGGTGGTTCCATAAGCGCTGCTGACTTTAAGGTGCAGGGTGGTTTGCTTGCGAAGCTCGAGTCTGAATTCGATGCACCCTTCCAGGTGGTTTCGTACAGAGTTGGTGCCAATGGAGGAAACTTCAGTGTGTATAAAGAGTCGGGCAATGAAGGTCCGAGATGGAGCGGTTCTGCTGCAAACATCATTAACCAGGCTACTCCCGGCACTTCTATTTTCTTTGATCAGATACGGGTGAAAGGTCCGGATGGCAAGGTAAGAGAGTTACCAACCCTGGCTTTCCAGTTAAAATAAGTATACGTACGTTGTTAAATAAGGATGAATTATGAAAAATCGCATTATCAAATTATTACTGTTGGTTGTTGTGATGGCAGTTGCCGCACAGGACGTTGATGCCCAAGCGAGAGCGAAGCGCACTACGAAAAAGAGAACCACCACTACAAAGAAAAAGGCTACTACTAATAAAAGCCAGGGCAATGCGGCTTCTACTGTAGCACTTGCTGCGAAGGATACTACTCCCGCTATGCCGGAAGCTGATCTGAAGCTGAACGAGGTACGTAAGAGCCTGCGCAATGATAATGCGATAGATCTTAACCTTGTAAAAGACAGAACGCCTCTTGCTTACGAGCACATCCGCGAGGACGATGCGGTGTACCGCCAGCGTCTTTGGAGAGAACTGGATGTTCATGAAAAGATGAACCTTCCATTTGTTTACAAAGCAGATGATGACAATGGTAACCAGCGTTTTATCAATATCCTGTTAACGTCTATCAAAAGCGGTGAAATAACAGCTTTCAGTGCCGATGACGACAGGTTCACTACCCCGATGCCGTTCAAGGATATCACTACGCAGCTTGTAGGCAAGCCAGTGATAAAGCAGATCAATGACTGGGTAAGAGATCCAGACGGATCGAAGGGTTATACTAAAGACACTATTATCACGCAGGAATTCAATCCTGAAAACATCGAGAAGTACTGGATCAAGGAAGATGTAGTATTCGATAAGGAATCTGCAAGGCTTCATGTAAGAATATTAGGCATTGCACCTCTGAAAACCATCCGGAACGAAGATGGTTCTTACAGAGACGTGACTCCTTTGTTCTGGGTGTACTATCCTGATATGCGTTCGACACTTGCAAAATACGAGGCATACAATGGAAAGAATTATGGTGCCCGTATGAGCTGGGAAGAACTATTCGAAAGCCGCATGTTCTCCAGCCGCATCATTAAATCGACTATCGATAACCCTTATGATCAGTTCATAGCAGGCTATGTAAACGATCCAATCCTGAGATTGCTCGAAGGAGATAATATCAAGGAAAAGATTTTCAACTACGAACAGGATCTTTGGCAATATTAATTTCCCAAAATGAGATTAGAGGGTGTCGTAATTTTACGACACCCTTTTTTTTGTAGTAAACTTCCGAAATTGGCTACGGGCGTGCATTATAGCCAAAAAGACATTCAAGTTATTTTAAAAATACCCGGCGCTAAACGTTGTTTAATAAGAATGTTTTACTATTTTTACAACGGTTTTTCATAGGATATTGGATTTTAAAAACGGGGCTGGATTTCTATCCTGGCCCCTTTGTCTTTTTAGTACATGCCTTTAACGGCTATATAAGGTCGGCAGATGTAAGCAGGTTGACCGCAAAAACCAAAGGAATCACCAGAACCGATCGGTCCCTATAATCCCCTAAAGAGTCTTTTAGTAGTTCACTTATTTCCTTGCGTGGCTATACGGCCATGATATCTTTCTCTTTAGCTTCCAGGTGCTTCTCGATCAAGGCGATAAATTTATCAGTAAGCGTTTGCACTTCCTTTTCGGCGTCCTTGGCAGCGTCTTCACTCAGGCCGTCTTTCTGTAGTTTCTTTACGTCTTCTATAGCTTCTCTTCTTATGCTGCGTATTGCCACTCTCCCCTGCTCTCCTTCGCCGTTTGCCCTTTTAACAAGCTCTTTCCTTCGTTCCTCCGTTAATGGTGGCAGAAACAGCCGTATTACGCTGCCATCATTCTGTGGGTTTATGCCGATATTAGAAGCTATAATCGCTCTTTCAATAGGTTGCAGCATGTTTTTCTCCCAGGGTTGTAAGGAAATAGTGCGGACGTCCATCACTGAAATATTCGCTACCTGAGAAAGAGGCGTTGGTGAGCCGTAATATTCTACCATTATTCCATCCAGCATCTGAGGATTGGCTTTTCCTGCGCGTATCCGGGTAAGTTCCAGCTCCAGATGTGAAATAGCTTTTGCCATTAAATCTTCTGTATTGTCTAAAATCAAGGCTAAATCGTCTGACATATTTAATATAATTAAGCGATGCAAATCTAATCAGGATTTGAGGATTTTCATCACCGGATAGCATATAAAATAGACGGTAAGAAACATTGTGCAGGAGTTGCCGACAAGAAGATTACCCGGCAACTTTATTTAGAGCTACTTTATTTCAAGCAACTTTATTTAGAGCCTATTGCAGCATCGTTTGGAAGCGAGATTAATTTACTGGGTGTTTTGCCATCGCTATTGGGAGGAAGCGAAGGATTGGTGGCCACGAACAGGCGTGGTTTGCGCTTGGTGAAATAAAGGATGGCAATGGCTGTAAAGAAGATGCCCACCATTGAAAAGATGATAACGTTACAACCAAGCGATCGCAAGCTGAAGGCAAGGGCTATAAAGAGCAGGTTCACTCCTGTAAGAATGAGTGTAATGCTTCGGTGCGAAAGACCTCTGTCCAGCAAAAGATGATGAACATGATTTCTATCCGGACTAAAAGGAGATCTTCTATTCAATATTCTTATGGCAAATACCCGGAGCGTATCCAGTAACGGCACCATAAGAACTACGAATCCAAGCGCCGGAGAAGCTTGCAAGGGTAGCAGAACGTTGGGAGAAGCACCGAGATTGATGAACTTTATTACGAGAATAGAGGTGAGCAACCCTATAAGAAGAGAACCTGTGTCTCCCATAAAGATCCTTGCAGGGTCGAAATTAAATATAAGAAAAGCAATAAGGCTGCCTGCCAGGGAAAACGACAGCGTAGCATACGGAATAGCTTCAATTTTTAAGAAGTAAAACCCGAATACCACGGAAGCCATCAGCCCGAGAGAACCTGCCAGGCCATCCACGCCATCTATCAAGTTGAAGGAATTAATGACGACCAGTACGGCAAAATAAGTAAGTAGCAGGCTAAACATTTCAGGAATTTCATAAATGCCTAAAAAGCCGTGCATGCTGGTGATTTGTATTCCACCCTTATAAATGATCAGGAACGCGGCAAGCACCTGGCCTATGAACTTTTTAATAGGTGAAATGATGAGAATATCATCTTTAAGACCCAAAAAGAAAATAACGAAGGCGGCGGCCATGAAGTACTGAAACTCTCCACCTGTGGTGAAAGGGATGGTGATCAGGCTGGATATAATGAATCCGGCGAATATACCAAAACCACCGAGAGAGGCGATAGGAGCAATATGAATTTTACGTGCATCCGGTATGTCGTATAGTTTTTTTCGTTCCGCGACAGTAATTATTATGGGAATAGCGAGAAAAGTAAGGCTAAAGGATATAATTACAGAAAGTAAGATATCGAACATCCGGTTGTTTTTATGTTGCTGAATACGTCGTTGCCAACAGTAGAGTGATTGTAGGGGGGCTCCTGTAGAGTATGAATGTTAAACGTTTTCGACGGCAAATTAGTATAAAAGTTTAACGTGGAATAAAAAAGGCCGGAAATTAATTTTAATTTAGTTTTGTTGGAAATACCAAAATAATAGTTATGGCTGAGTTAAAAGAAATTGCATCACAGGTCAGGAGAGATATTGTCCGTATGGTTCATGGCGTTTCCAGCGGTCACCCTGGTGGTTCTCTTGGCTGTACCGATTATTTTACCGCGCTTTTCTTCCGGGTAATGAAGCACAATCCGGAATTCAACATGGATGCTACGGGTGAAGATGTATTTGTTCTGTCAAACGGACATATTTCGCCTGTGTACTATTCTACACTGGCCCGCGCAGGATATTTCGACATAAAAGAACTATCGACGTTTAGAAAGATCGACTCCCGTCTTCAGGGACATCCTGCAACCCATGAACATCTTCCAGGCATCCGCATGGCGGCCGGGTCGCTGGGCCAAGGCATGAGCGTTGCCATAGGAATGGCACTTACAAAAAAGTTAAATGGGGAAGATACGACCGTATTTTCACTACACGGAGATGGGGAACTGGACGAGGGGCAAAACTGGGAAGCGATCATGTTTGCTGCCCACAAGAAGGTGGATAACCTGATAGCCACAATTGATTGGAACGGTCAGCAGATCGACGGCCCCACTGCGAAAGTTATGAACCTGGGCGATCTTCCGGCCAAGTTTCTTGCCTTCGGATGGGAAGTGATTGTGCTTGAAAAAGGGAACGACGTTGAAGAGATCGTAGCTACGCTTGAAAAGGCGAAAACATTTAAGGGTAAGGGTAAGCCGGTAGTTATACTGATGCGTACGGTAATGGGAAGTGGCGTTGATTTTATGGAGGGCAGCCATGAATGGCATGGGGTAGCACCTAATGACGAACAACTGAAGAAAGCCCTGGAGCAACTGCCGGAAACACTGGGCGATTATTAAACAGATGCAATAAAAACAGCAAAAGGGGATATGCCATCATGGAAGGTATATCCCTTTTTATTCCTGGCTTTTTAACGCAACAGGCTGAAGGGATGCTTTCCGGGATGGAAACCAGGAGGCTACGATGGCAACGATAAATACGGTGAAGAGCACCAGGAGAAAATCGCCGGGAATCATCTTTACCGGGAAGTAACTGATAAGAAAAGAATCTCCACCCATTTTAATCAGGTGAAATCTTTGCTGCAGCCAGCATATCAGCACTGCGAGTAAAGCGCCAGCGCCGCCACCGAGGAAAGCAAGCAGCAGCCCTTCTGCCAGAAAGATTTTTTGAATAAGCAGGTTATTGGTGCCCAGTGCCTTTAGCACCTGAATATCTTTTCGTTTTTCAAGTACCAGCATTGTTAATGCGCCTATCATGGTAAAAGCAGCTACAACAAGAATGAGGGAGAGCGCTGCATAGATAAACCATTTTTCCAACTGCATTACGGAGTATAAGTTTTTGTTTTGCTCGTAGCGGTTCTGAATAAGCGCGGAGTTACCGAAGATGGGAAGAAGTTGGGCGAGCACTTTCTTTTCATCTTCAGGATCTTTCAACATGATCTCTATAGCGCCATATTCGTCGGGGCTCATGTCGAGCATGCGCTTCAGAAATGCAAGGTTGGTGAGCATATATTTGTTGTCGAAATCCTGCTGAATCATAAAAGACCCTGTTGGTATAATCTGATCTGCATTTAACAACTGGGAGGGATCAGCAGTGCTCATAGTGGAGTTTTTGCGGGGAAGGTAGATCGTTAAGGGTAAAAAAGCCCGGTCGGACTCCACCTCCACGGCACTTTCGATGCCCGAGCCGAGAACAGTGGAAGGTGTATCTGCATTACCCAGGAGAAACCTGCCACGAACCAGCTTATTGGCCACATTGGTAATGTGCTCGTAATTACTGTCAACGCCTTTTACATAAACGATTGTTTGATAGTCTCCATTCTGCAACAATGCTTTTTCTTCCATTACCAGCGAGTAACCTTCAATACCCGTAAGGGTGTTTAGTTTATTCAACTGCCCGGCGCTCACTTGCATTATTTTACCACTAGCCGGCATTACTTTAAGGTCGGTATAGAAATCCGCGTACAGCGATTTAACCAGTCCCTCGAACCCATTGAAGACACTTAGCAGAATAATCAGCGAAGCTGTTCCCACTGCTATCGCCACTACACTGATCCATGCTATGATATTGATGGCATTGGTAGATTTTTTGGCTTTGAAATATCTCCAGGCGAATCTAAGGTACAAAGCGGATGTTTTAGTCTTGTTGGTCGGAGCTTTTATCTTCCTGCTTTATCTTCTTGAAAACAGCTTCCATCTTGTCAACATATTCCAATGTATCATCTACGAAGAAGGTTAACTGAGGCATACTTCTTAGTTGGTTTTTTACGCGAACAACCAGTTCTTTCTTTATTTCCCAGCTCCGCTCATCGATCTTTTTCATTGCTGCGTCTGTATCCTTTACCTTGAAAAAACTCAGATATATACGGGCGTCAAAGAGATCCGGCGTTATTTTAACGGAAGATATCGAGATCATTCCACCATCTATCATATTAAATCCGAGACGCTGAAAAATAGCACTTAGTTCTTCATGCAGCAACCCCGCCACCTGTTTTTGTCGTTTTGTCTCTTGCATGTCCTTATACACTTATTAAGCTGTAAATTTACAGATTATTTGGCGTTGGGGCCGGTGTTTGTTTTGCCGGGCTATTCTGGTTTTGCAGCCGCAGAAACGGTAATCTTAAAAAAATAATGAAGAAATACTCGAGGATTTTCAGCTATCTCAGGGATTATAAGGGGAAAATTGCGCTTTACTTCTTCTGTATCATACTTTCCATTGTTTTCGGGATTGTTTCTTTCGGGATGCTTGCTCCTTTCTTCGATCTTATCTTCAAAGGAGATGCCAGCAGATTACCTACGGCTGGCAGTAATCCTCTCATGGATACTTTGAACCGGTTTCTGGTGAGCCGGGTAGGCAATATGACCGCTGTATCGCAACTAGCTATTATCTGTACCATCATTATCTTCTCTATACTTCTTAAAAACGTCTTTCTGTATTTGTCTTTCTATATTCTAAACCCGTTAAAGAACAGGATTGTAAATACGCTTCGTTCCGAGCTGTATGGCAAAATTCTGATGCTACCTATCGGATATTTTACGGAACAGCGAAAAGGAGATCTGATCAGCAGGATAACCAATGATGTAACGGAAGTAGAATCTTCTCTCGTTGGCGCTCTTGAAGGCTGGATCCGGGATCCCCTGACGATACTTATCAACTTTGCCGTACTGTTTTTCTTAAGCCCCCAATTAACAGTGGCTATCCTCCTTTTTATTCCAGTAGTAGGGTTTATTCTCGGGCGCATCTCCAGGTCGCTAAAGAAGCAGTCGAACGAGGCAGCCATCAAACTGGGAGAATCTTTATCAGTAATGGACGAGACGTTGAATGGGTTAAGGGTGATAAAGGCCTTCAATATCGAGTCAATTTTGCGGGGACGTTTTGAGAGGATAAATGACGAATTATTGGAGGCAAAGAACAAGATCAGCAGAAAAAGAGATATGGCATCACCCGTGTCTGAAGTTCTGGGTGTCATGGTATTTGTAGGCATCCTGTGGTTCGGGGGGCAGTTGATTCTGGATCACACGCTGGATCTTCAGCCTTCTTCCTTTCTTACGTATCTGGCATTGTTCTACAATATCATCAATCCCGTAAAAGCTCTTTCCACCTCATTTAGTAATATGCAGAAGGGATCAGCGGCCATACAGCGTATCGAAGAAGTGATGAAAACACCTGTAACGGTAAGCGACAATCCCAATGGGCTTCAGTTAACCACATTCAATGACCGGATAACGTTCAGGAATGCACGGTTTGCATATGAAGATGCTGTAATACTCGATGGCATTAACCTGGATATAGAAAAGGGAAAAACGGTTGCTCTCGTAGGCTCTTCCGGAGCGGGCAAATCTACCCTTGCCGACCTGGTACCCAGGTTTCATGATGTGACGCAGGGAGAAGTATTAATAGACGGAGTAAATATAAAAGAGTACTCCCTGCACTCCGTACGCAGTCTGATGA
>JACMJX010000337.1 GCA_014380425.1 Chitinophagaceae bacterium
AAAGAAAAACATATCCTGCAGGCGGCTTTGCATCTGCTGGTCAAGAACGGATTTCATGGCACTCCTACCAGTAAAATCGCTGCGCAAGCGGGCGTTTCCAATGGAACTTTATTCCATTATTATAAGACTAAGGACGAACTAGTTATTGCCCTCTATAATGAGATTAAAGCCGAGATGGCCAGCTATCTATTCGCTCAGATTAACGAGCATGACAATCTGGAAGCCAAATTCAAAAAAAGCTTTATTCATTCGCTGTACTGGGCGCTAGACAACCAGGAGAAGTTTTACTATGTTCAGCAGTTTCATTTCTCGCCCCACTTGGCTAAGATTTCTCCTCAGGTTGTTGAGCAACAATCCAGCTTCCACCGGCAACTTATTACCAAAGGTATCCAAGCGAAGGTACTCAAGCCTTTGCCAGTCGATTTGTTGTTTACCTTGGTGAGTAGTCACGTGTATGGGTTGTACCAGTACCTGTCAACTGCCGACTCTGTGGCCCGACCACAAGCCGTAATCGAGCAGGGAGTCAACCTGCTATGGAATATGATCAAAGTCTAAAAAATTTGTTACCATACTAGAGTGACTGGTTAATCAATGCAAAACCAGTTAGCCAAATCTATTCAATTATTTAAATCAGACTAAAGATGAAAAAGAAAGTAGTATTCATTACAGGGGCCTCCAGCGGAATTGGCAGGGCTACTGCCTTATTATTGAATCAGCAAGGGTATCAGGTCTATGCCGCTGCCCGCCAGGTGGAAAAGATGAAGGAGTTCCAGGAGGCCGGCATTCAAACGCTCGCCCTGGATGTAACGCAGGAAGCCTCCATGGTATCGGCCGTGCAGCATATCTGCCAGGAAGCCGGCAGAATTGATATATTGATCAACAATGCCGGTTACGGTTCTTACGGGGCCTTAGAAGATGTGCCAATCGCCGAAGCCAAGTATCAGTTTGAAGTAAACGTTTTCGGACTCGCCCGCTTAATCCAACTTGTGCTACCCGCTATGCGGGCGCGGCACGCGGGCAAAATCATCAATATCTCCTCGATTGGGGGCCGGATTGGTGAACCGCACGGGGCCTGGTACCATGCTACCAAGTTTGCCGTAGAGGGGTTAAGCGATAGCCTGCGGATGGAACTGGCGCAGTTCGGTATTGACGTGATCGTAATTCAACCCGGGGCCATCCAAACGGAATGGAACCGGATTGCCCGTCAGAATCTATTGAAAGTATCCGGCAATACCGTCTACCGCGATTTGGCCCAGAAGCATGCCCGTATGCTGGAAAACGCCGATAAGCGCGGTTCTCAACCCCTGGTAATCGCTAAAGTGATCCAAAAAGCCATCGATGCCCGCCGTCCCCAAACTAGGTACGCCGCCGGTGCGGGCGCTAAGGCAGTTCTATTCCTGCGAAAAATTCTTTCCGATACCGTCTTTGACAAACTGATGCTGAGTCAGATGAAGTAGTGGTTTTTATGCTTCGTGGGCACCCCATAGACCTAATGCTGCCCATCTTGGTCCGTTAGGTCTACGCTAATGATCCTTCAATTTATGAATGTAATTGTAAACCGTTCCATAAGCGATATGGGTATTGCGCAACCTGAGACTTTATCTATGGTTTGGGGGAGATAGCATTATTCGCAAAAAGCAAAAGGAAAGGCAACAGGTAACCGCCCGCAGTTTGAATCTACTGACTAATATTGTCTTAGTCTGGAAGAACTTGAAAAACAAGTGTTGACTCTTCTCAGAGAAAGGCAAGAAAAACAAATTAAGATCAAGTGGCAATTCTCTGTGGAGACAGCTAGAAACAAGCTCAACAGGCAATATACTAAGGTCAATATAGCTAACGAAAAATAGTAACTTATTTAATTAACACTGTAATAATGTTGTAGGAGTAAAATACTACCGGCATGATAAATTAAAAGTAAAGTATAATCCGCAGAATCCGGAAGAAGCTACTATTAATACCTATAATGAAATATACGGCGGCTTTCACTCTTCTTTAATTATCTCAATCATCCTTTTGCTACTTACAATTATACTTATCATCAGGTTCGTTAAAATAGTAAAGAATAAAACTGTATTCCAAAGTTAAACACATCTCCCTTGTTGGTGTTTTCACCAACAAGTTTTTCCAACCCACACATCTATCCAATTCCTACATTGGCATGGCAAATTCAAACCCATCCAGTTTTTTACAGCTACCATACTTGAGTGGAAACACCTGTTTAAGCCGGATAAGTATAAAGACCTGCTAATACAGAGTCTGACATTCCTAGTACAGGAAAACAGAGCTAAAATTTATGGGTTTGTCATTATGCCTAATCATATACACTTACTCTGGCGGATAGGAGAAGCATTTACCAGGGAAGCTGTACAGCGTGATTTTCTCAGATACACAGCTCAGCATATTAAGTTTGACTTGCAGAGACAGCATCCAAAAGTACTGGAGAGATTTTGTGTACAAGCCGGGGATAGAAAATATCAGTTCTGGGAAAGGAATGCTTTGTCTGTGGATTTGTTAGGTTGCCGGATGATAGAGCAGAAACTGCATTATATTCATCAGAACCCATTGCAGGAAAAGTGGAATCTTGCCGGGCAACCTGAAGATTATCTTTACTCATCTGCCAGCTATTATTACCAGGAGCAAGACAGGTTTGGCTTTTTAACACACTATAAGGATGATTGTTGAAGCGTACTTGTTGGTGAAAACACCAACAAGGGAGGAAGATGTGCAAGCGGTAAATCTAATAAGATAAGAACTTCCTGGCATAACCACCAATAGCGATGACTACCAGCGTACTTGTTAGTGAAAACACCAACAAGGGAGGGGTAAATATACTAATAAGGGAAAAATTATGCCCGTAACAGTTGTTAGCATTTTCACCAACAACTATATTACCCATCACTTTGGTTCACATACTTAAAATACTGGTAAGTTCACTACATATCTTATACGATACCCATTTGCTGTGTTACACTCTCTTTTAAATTCTTCTCACTCACCAATTCCGCGAAAGCTACTTTCTTAATTTTAGCTTCTATCCAGGTAATAAAGTCAAACTGGCGTAAGAGTTGCATTTCGTAGGGATCTTTGGAGAGGGAAAGCAGTTGCCGGTGATAGTCCTGTAACAAGCTCTTTTTTTGCATACCTCTCAGCCATTTTTTAAAGAAACCAATTGTTACCTTCTCCACCTGGAATAATTTCTTTCCGGCTTTCAGCTTCCGCTCCACTGAACGGAGTTCATAATTGAGAAAATCTTCGTTGCCTAGCTCAAAGTGTAGTAGCAAGTGCAGCAAACGGCACAAACTGTAGAGTTGCTGAGAAACATATTTTGAATGAATGTTTAACACTTCGTTGATGTATTGCAATGCTCTGTGATAATCTGACATGCCGAAATACGTTACACCTATATAAAAGTAAACATTTGCCTGTGTATGCACAGAAATCACTCCTCCCTTCTTTATCAAATCCGACTCATATGTTTTTACCAGTGAAAGCCCTTGTTCAAACTGCCCGGTATCTATCAGAATGCTCATCTCATGCGCGAATACCAGTTGTGTAACCATAGCGTGCAGGTTTTCCGATTTTGTATCCAGTAGCTTTACGTCTTCCAGAAAGGCACGCATCGTTTCATATTTCCGCATAGATTTCAGCCCGGTAAGTGCTCCATTAATCAGGTACAGGTAATCCATTGGCGCGTCTTCCCACAAATCGCGGTG
>JACMJX010000338.1 GCA_014380425.1 Chitinophagaceae bacterium
CGTATCTTCATCTGGTTTTGACACGTTTGAACGCAGAGTATAGTTATTATCGAATATTGCGCCCAGAAAGTTTTTAAACGAAAACTTATTATATCCCGACACAACAGCAGCATTTAGTACACCCGATAACTGAGACGAATACCTGTAATTGATGTCATCCGACTGGGACCGAATCAACTTTGTTGCGCCGTTAAAAGGAAATGGATTTGCTGTTATATCAGGAAATACCTGCACAGTTGTTTCATCGATTCGTTCTGTTCTTTGCTGGTTAAGATACCCTACAATGCCAACTTTTACGCCACTCTTTTTCTTTATTACCTTACCGAAGCCTATCAATACTCTTTCATCGGGCCCGGCAGAACCCTGATCTATTGGTTCAAGATTATTTTTGAGCAACTTGGAAAAATAAACCTGCTCTTGAATATTTTTTTGACCTAAGTTTGACAGGGACCGTGTAGTAGGAAACTCCTCCGGCAAATCTCTATGAGATCCCGGCAAGGCAAGAAACTCCAAATCACTTCTTTTATCCCCCAAGAATGTTTTTCCACCAGTTTCGTCCGAAAACCCTGCACCTGCCTGAACATAAAAAAAGTTTCTATCCGGTATGTCTTTCGTTTGAATATTGATGGTACCGCCAGCAAAATCAGCAGGCAGCGATCCATTGGAAGCTGTTTGAACACTTACATGCTCGATAGCTTCGGAAGGAAGAAGTGATAAAGGGAAAGCCCTGCTAACAGGATCAAAACTGTTGAAATTAGTTCCGTTGATTAATAATTGATTGTAACGATCTCCAAAGCCTGCAATATTTATTGATTGGATATTACCCCTTCTATAATTATTAAAAACAGAAACACCATTCAATCGTCTTAAAAGTTGCAATGTATTCCTGTCTGTTCCAGGTTGAATTGCAGGTGCATCAATCTTGTCGTGAATAAAAAAGGAGCGGTTGTGCGGGTTATACAAAGAGTTCTTCTTTTCCCGTGCATAGGTATTACTTATAAGTTTACCTTGGAAACTGGCATCGGTAACCGAAACGCTGTCATTCTCAGTAGCCTGACGCTGCCCATCAGGAAATAATTCAATATCAAGATAATGAGTCTCGTTGCTTTTTATTTCAATACCGGTTATCAGCTTACCCTCATATCCGGGGATTCTAAAGAAAACCTTGTTAGACCCTTTATTTAAACTTATACTATATTGGCCGTTAAAGTACGAAGCAGAATCATAAGTAAGGCTATCCGTAGAAACCGACACCCCATATAACGGGCGCGAACTGGAACCATCTGTAATATTTCCTCGTAAGATCCCCGTTTTTGTCTGAGCATTTGAATAGAAAGAGATCGACAGAAACATCCATAAAAAGAACAGAGCGGACACTTCTTTTAAACAAATCCGGAATTTAATTTTATACATCTCAATGAATTATGATTAATGCTCACCTTGTTCTACGTATAAAGGGGGTATATCAAATGAGCCGCAAAACTATCGCTTGTTGGGCATTCCTATGTTAAGGAACTATTACGTTTTCATTACGGTTTGTAACAATGAGAGCTGTAACAGGTAGGCTAACGAAACACGTTTATTGAAGAGCCTCAAAGGCTTTTTCGAGGATAGGATCTTTTCCCGTATTCTCTTCAATTGTTGTTATTCCAATATTGATATCTGGCTGTATCCCATTTTCTATGTTGATCCTTTCCGGCGATAGTGTTGCAGTCGCAGAATATTGCAGCTTCCATCCGTTAGATAAAATATAATTATATGGAACGCCGCCGCCGCCGCCTGTTTGATCGCCCATTATCTTTACATTAGATAAGTCGGACATATACAGGACAAAATCATTGCAGGCGCTATAACACTTTCTATTGGTAAGAAGCACAACAGGTTTGCTGTAGATCAGATTTGAGGGTTCTATATAGAACGGATCCGGAGAAGAGAAATCGTTCCGGCCAGCACTACTCTTATAAACGTTATACTTAACCAATTTTCGTTCTGCTAAAAAATGAGAAAAAAGTGTAATAACATTGGCTGAATTGCCGCCCGTGTTATCTCTTACATCCACTATCAGGCCCTTGGTTTGCACCAATTCACCGAATAATGCATTTACTTCTGTTTCAGTAAAAGTGTCAAAAAAAGAACGGTAGTATAAATAACCTACTCCGTCAACGATCTTATAAATAACGGGTCCCTTGGTCTTGTAATCATTTCGCAGGTAATTATCCACTATATTCCGGTAACTAAAGTTAGCAGCATACGTTGTATAAAACCCCAGGTAGCCGGCTGTATCTTTTTCAGAAAGGAGGGCGACATGACCATCCTTCAATGTCTCGAGCATTCTACTGCAAATTCTAAACAATTGAAGGGGGTCCGTTTCGGTCGTAACCTGTTGTCGGTATTCCGTGTAAACACGATCCCAGTCCACCTCTTTGAACGAAAACATAGAATAGCGTTGATCCATTACGCTCCACAATTCATCAAAAATCGCGACAGAATCAGTCGCTTCGTCTTTAATATCCAATTTCTTCTCGCAGCCAAGGGCCATCATCAAAACCAATATCAGCAAAGATCCTCTACAACGCCTTATCTTGAACATAAACCAAAGGTTATAAAATAAAACTATATGAAAGACCCATCAGGTGTTGCGCCGATCGCACTTCCCGGGAAGTCGTAAATTGATAATAATTCCAACTGTACACAAGAGCAAGCTTATGCCGACTCCCAATTTCTTTTTCTAAAGTCATGTGATTACTGATCCTGAAATATTTCGAAAAGCTGGCAAACTCGCTATCCTTAAACAGGGAGCTGGGCTGAAAACCTTTCTTTTCCGGATCACTATCGGGTCCATCGCTAGCAAATGACGGTTGCTGTATAGCCGATAATACGGGAACTCTGAACCGTGCTGCTACCCTGAATCCTTCTAAGCTATTTTGAAAAGAATAAGAGAGTTCTGCCGCTGCATTTAAGGAAGCTGCAAATTCGTAAGAAAGATCTGAATTAATGAAGGCCTCATAGTTCCTTTCCGCATAATCTACGGTAAAGCTTCCGCCTGCTTTAATACTGAACGGTGCAAGGCTCCGGCCCAGTTTGTATAACTGAGCATAGCCGATATAAAATGAAGTATGGTTTAGCAGAAAACGGCTGTTTTCTTGCATATTCAGCGCTCCTTTACTAAAATCAACATGGAGTTTGCGGGAGACAGTTCGTTGTGTAACGTCTACAGATAAACTAATACCCGGTATTGCGCCGCTATACCGTGCAGAACTAAATTTCCTGTCAATAACATTGATCCTGTTTAATGAAGGCTGCAGGCTTAATGCCCATAGTGATAGTCCTTCAGGCGCAATATCCTGTGCCTTTAGGTGTCCCGTATAAGTTACCTGCACCACCAGCATAATTATAATTACTTTGCTTATAGCTAGCTTT
Source organism: Chitinophagaceae bacterium (assembly GCA_014380425.1). Classification (GTDB taxonomy): domain Bacteria; phylum Bacteroidota; class Bacteroidia; order Chitinophagales; family Chitinophagaceae; genus JADCRZ01. Next base: position 3,421 of record JACMJX010000338.1, read on the forward strand.
AATAAGACATTCATTGCATCAATACAACCATATCCGTACTTTATAGCTGGTCGATATCGATGTTTATGCTTCGTCATTATGCTGCAATTAAAGGCTTTATCCACATTATTAACACATAGCCGGTAAATAAAAATATTAAGGTAACATTTAGGTAACAATTAGTTAAAGGGAATAATTGACCTTCACGTTTCAAAGATATCCCCTAAAAGACTACTGGCCTCCCCCAAGCCGCAGATTGAAGTACTATAATCCTTATTATAGTCCATTAGAAATACATACGATTGCCAAATGATAGGAATTATTATTGTCTAAACAGATTAGCGCGTTAACTGATGAATAAGAATGAGATAGCAATCGGGATGAATGGATCGATGCTCGATGAGCATCCGACGGTCACAGGTGTTTATTCATTCAATCTGATAAATAATCTCGGCCACCTTACCTGGGAAAAGAAATGGAAGCCCATAACAGTCTTTACTCCGACAGATACTCTTTTGGATAAAAATGTCAAAATTGTCAAGCTTTCCAACTTTCTATTATCATCGAAATACGGAAAA
>JACMJX010000339.1 GCA_014380425.1 Chitinophagaceae bacterium
ATCGGGTGTGGCTTGCTGCTATTTTGCCCATAGCTCCGAAGCAGTTGTACATTCCAAAGCCATAGGTCTCATTGTTTAAGTGAACGCTCTGTTGCAACAGACACTGCTTCTTTCAGCCTTTGCAGGTGATTCATCGCAGCTCGTATTTCACCATAAGAAAATTGCTCGCCCAGTAACTCCTTTACCGCACTTACTGCTGTGCCTCCGGTTTTCAGGATTGCTGCTGCTATCTGGTCGTATTTTTCCTGGTTTATAAGGTTAAAGATATCCAGCTCACCGGTAGAAATTGCGGCTGCCAAATGCCCTTCTATAGTGCCCTTTGAAAGTTGCCTCAAATCGGCTATTTCCTGAACGGTATTGCCTTGGTGAAACATTTCAAGGGTTATTATCTTAGTATCTTTTGCCTTTCCGCCGGAGGTCCTCTGCCGGGCACTTGCCGGCTTGTGCCGTATAAGGGATGTAAGGTTGTGTATTTCGCAGTACCGTAAAATCACTTGCAGAAATGCTGCTCCATACCTTGCAAGTTTTACATCCCCAAATCCTGAGATCTGGAAGAGCTCCTTTTCATTCAGTGGCAGATAGTTGGAAAGTTCCATCAGGGTGGCGTCGGAGAAGATCAGGTATGCAGGGAGGTTTTCCTCATTTGCCAATTTGTATCGTAAGTCTTTCAGTTCCTTCAACAGATCAGGGTGTTCGGATACGGATACCACCTCCTTGTTTACCATTTCTTTCTTCACTTGCGCTATGGGAAGAAGTTGTACCCGTTCTTCGCCTTTAAGTACTTTTCCGCTGGCTTCGGTAAGCTGTAAAACAGGGTATTCACCTCCGGATTGCCGTAGATAATTTAGCTGAATCATTTGTCGTACATACTGCTTCCATTGTTCTTTATTAAGGTTCCTGCCCACGCCGTATGTTTTCAACTCGCGATGTTCTTCTTTTACAACATTGCTCCCCCGTAAAAAATCCACTACATAATTGGTACCATATCTTTGCTGCAATCTAGAAACCGCGCTCAGAATTTTTTGTGCTTCCTCCGTAGCATCCCTTTTCTCCTCGGTACTCAAACACCTGTCGCAAGCATCACACTGATCGGGTGCTGCTTCCCCAAAGTAGTTCAGTAAATATTTTCTCCGGCAGAAGGTAGTCTCGCAAAGGCCAATCATCTGCTCCAGTTTCTTAAGCATTACCAGGGTCTGATCTGGATTGTTTTCAACGGTAGCAAAACTTCTAAGTTTGAACACGTCGCTTTGGCCGTAAAACAATACTGCTTCACTGTTTAGTCCATCCCTGCCTGCGCGCCCAGTCTCCTGGTAGTATCCTTCTATATTCTTCGGCAGATCCACATGTATCACAAATCGCACATTGCTTTTATTAATGCCCATGCCAAAGGCGATAGTTGCCACTATTATCTTTATTTCGTCTCTTAAAAACTTCTCCTGGTTTTCTTCCTTTACCTTTCTGTCGAGGCCTGCGTGGTAAGCAGCTGCCTCAAAGCCTTCATCCCTCAGTTCCTGAGCCAGTTTTTCTGTTGATGCCCTCGACAAACAATAGATAATGCCGCTGTTCTCCCGATGTTCCCTCAGATATTCTACCAGCTGTTGATAGTAGTTGTACTTAGGCCTTATAGAATAATAAATATTGGGGCGATTAAAGGAGCTTTCAAAGAGGCCATAGTCGGTAAGTGACAGTTTATCAATGATATCTTTCTTGGTGATCTCGTCTGCCGTTGCCGTAAGTGCAACAACAGGGATGTTGGGAAAGTGCTCTTTCAACTGGCCGAGTACCAGGTATTCAGGCCGGAAATCATGCCCCCACTGACTGATACAATGTGCTTCATCGATCGCAAACATCGATACTTTTATTTCCTTGAGGTAGTTGATGAAGCTATTGTCGTTCGCCATCAATCTTTCGGGGGCCACATATAAAAGTTTCAGCCCTTCCTTCTTTCCAGTCCTTGTGTTCTTTGCAGGCAATTGCGGCAGAATCAGTTGTTGCTCCGCTGGTGTAAGGGAGGAGTTGAGGAAAGCTGCATTTATGCCATTCTGCTTCAGGGCATCTACCTGGTCTTTCATAAGGGCTATAAGTGGCGATACTACAATAGCCACCCCATCGAATAAAAGTGCGGGTAGCTGGTAACAAATAGATTTGCCTCCGCCTGTCGGCATTAGAACAACAGCATCCCTGCCATTGAGAATACTTGTTACAACGGCCTCTTGATTGTGTTTAAAGGAGTCGTAACCAAAGTAATGTTGAAGGGTTTTTAGTATATTTCGCATTATAACACCGAAGTTAGCTAGGAGTGGGTTAGGCGAAAAGAATAAAACACCTTTAAATAAAAGGGAAATGACCCTCGGGAAGTGGTTTTTAGAAAGGATAGCCGATGGCTATATTGAGGATTAGGTTCTCCTGCCGCCAGGCTCCTTTACCGAAATCTATTTGATCCAGCACCCAACGCTCATTCTTCGGGAGCCATGGCTTGCGTAAGGGGAAAGCCAGGTCAAACCGTACTACCAGAATAGAGGCATCTACCCGCAAACCAGCTCCCGCGCCTATAGCAAGCTCACTGGCCGTTCCTCCGAAATTAAACTTGCCCCCTCCCTTTCCTGTTTTTACATCATCTCTGGTAAGCCATATATTACCTGCATCTACAAAGAGCGCACCGTGCACTATGCTGAACAGTTTTGCCCTAAGCTCTGTATTCAGCTCGATCTTGATATCGCCTGCCTGGTTGGCAAACAAAAAACTGGTTGTGTCTCTATAGGTGCCTGGGCCCAAAGTTCTGGAACGGAACGCTCTGATGCTATTGCTGCCTCCTATGAAAAACTGCTTGACGAAAGGAAGTGTGGTGGAATTGCCATAAGGAAGTCCGTAACCTATAAGCGCCCTGAAAATCCATTGCGTCTTCGCGTTGGCATTCAGGTTCCAGTAATGCCTTCCCTCGCCCGTCAACCTTGTGAATTGAGCAAATGGTGTTCCTAATAAATTCTTGGTACCGTTCTGCTCCTTAATGAATAAACCAAAAAGATTGCCGGATAAGTCAATATTTCCGCTCAGATAGTTGCTGTGAACGCGCCTGGCCGTTTGGTTATTATAAGTAATGGTGTAGTTGGTACCTAGTATAAACTGCTTTTCCAGTGATTGCCTCAGCGTAGGATCCCGCTGTAAGATAGAGTCGAAAAGGGGAGTGATACCAGAAGGAACAACCAGTGAAACCGAAATGGGGCTTAGATTATGTTCCGTGTATCTTTTCGGTTTCCAAATGTAACTCAGGTCGAATTTAAAGCCGTTCAGGTTGTAGAGGTTTCTTCTGGTGAGCAGCTCGTAATCGAGACTAAACCTAGTTCTGGGTGAAACCGCGCTATTAAGATTATATTCAAAAGGAGGAAAAAAGAACCTCGGAATGGTAAGCGATACGCCGGCATTAACGCTGTAGCCCGCTGTAGAAGACAACTGTTGCTTGCCCCCGCCAACCTGCGTTTCAAATCCGCCACCTAGCCGGATATCAAGTTGATTGGCCGCCTTGAGATAGTTCCTGTTTCTCGCTATTATCTGAATCTCGGAGCCCACGAAGTTATTCGACTTCGAGGTTCCCGTAACCTGAAACTGCAAGGAACGTTTCTGATAGGGTGTAAGGAAGAAGTTGGCATAAAGTGCCCCGGTATCGCTTCGGCTTGGCCGAAATTGTGCACGCACATACTTGAACGTTCCAAGCCCCACAAGCCGCTGCAAAGTTATATTATGTGTTCTTAAGCGGTAAAGACTGTCGGGTCTCAGAAATATAGCATGATCAAACACACTCGCACGGTACAATTTATCCGGATCAACTATATGCAGATCATGAAATTGAACGGCGGGCAATTTCAACTGCGTGCTATCTTCTAGCGAATAGTTCGTGTAGATCGTAACCTTTTTAATGCGATAGATCTGCCCGGCCCGCTTTGGAATATTCGGTTTAACCTTTAAATAAATATCCGCCACTCCCTGATTGGTGGTATCTACCTCGGCTATTAGATCTTCGGAATCATAAAAATAATAGCCCCGCTGTTTAAGCCGGTCGAAAATGCGGTCCCTTTCCAGGCTCACAATATCCAGTTTGAAAAAATCCCCTTTTTTCAACAGTGTACGCCTTTGGGTTCTAAGAATATCTTTCCCCAGGGTTGTAGTAGTATCCATCTCAAAAACCACTTTATTGATCGCATACCTTATTTGTGGTTTAATACTATATCCTACAGAAGCCTTCTTATCGCCCTTATTGATCGTTTGAGGTGTAACGGTAGCCTGAAAGAAACCATTGTCTCCAAGATAGGACTGAAGCACTTCCGAGGTATATGACGGCTTTACTGAACTGAAAAGTACCGGGGGTTCCCCTGTATTTCTTAACAGTTTATGTATGCCTTTCTTCTTCTTGGGGTTGGCAAGATTGTAAATCCATAATTTAAACGGCATTCCAAGAAGCCTGCTATTTGCCTTGGGACGCAAACGTTGCGATAAACCGCTACCCAGTTCTTTCTTATCTTTCTTTTTTCCCTCCTCCCATTTAATCGTTGCTCCAGTGTATAACCGGTCGCCCGCCGGAATATTCTTTGTTGTACTACACCCAAACAAACCGCCCGTTATAATAAGTATGCTATAAACAAATTTTCTCATCATGCTTGTTTACTTTCCCTTCGTACTGTTATTTTGTTCTTTTGGTGTTTTTTTCTTGCTGTGGAATAGTTCGCGGAATTCGTTGTAATCGATAACATAAATAAATGAAGCTCCCGTTTCTATGATCTGGCCCTCTACAATCGCATCTGTTTCGTTCTGACGATAACCTCTTACGCGGTAACGGCCATTGGGAGTTATTTTATAATCCACCGAAACGTCTCCAATAAGTGTGCTGGCCTGCTGCGTCTGCTGGGGGCCTTCTACATTTATGCTAGATCCCACAGACACAGATACCCTATCATTAAAAAGAGACTTCGACACACCCACATTCAGGTTCGTACTGTTCTGCAATTTCCCTGTAGAAAAATCATCCTGCGACTCCAGGTCGAAGTTCACGTCGAATCCTTTAATAAGATTCCCCGCGAAATTGTTAAGCTGCTGGGATATCAGTTTGCTAGCGCTTTTTCTGGCAGTGCCTTCTACTACTCCAGTTCCACCTCCCCGGCCGTTAACAAGTGCAAGTGGATTCTCTGGAATAAAACTGTTTAACACCAGCAAACCCATTACCTGCTTATTCAGCTCAGACTCTACTTCGTTGATTTGTTTGATCCTGTTATAAATTACCCCGTTAAAGGCGTTTCTTTCTCTTTCCGGCATATCCAGGCGAAAGCTAATTTCCGGCTTGGTAAGATTGTTTTTAACGATCAGGTACACATCTACAGGTACTCGCTGTTTATACTGTGTGCG
>JACMJX010000340.1 GCA_014380425.1 Chitinophagaceae bacterium
CCTTCAACGCATGATATGAGTACTATACGTGAATGGTGGGAGGAGGATAAGTATCTAACCCAGCATTTTTACAATATGCAGTTGGGGCAGCAAGGCGAGGCGCCCGCTCATTGTGAACCGTGGATAAGCAGGGCAATTATTCTGCAGCATCTTCATTCACCCGCCATGCTAAGCATTTTTCAGCTACAGGATCTCCTTGGAATGACGGAATCTCTGCGAAGGCCTGATGCAGGAGAAGAACGCATTAATGTGCCCGCTAATCCGAAGCATTATTGGAAATACAGGATGCATTTTCCCATTGAACAATTGATGAAAGAAAAGCTTTTTAACGCGGAATTGAAGGATTTTATTAAAGCAAGCGGCAGGAATTAATAGTTTATTAATGAAGTGTACGTACTACCCCTATAATCTGTCATTTAAACATCCTTTTACTATTTCCAAGGGCACTAAAACCCACCAACCATTGCTTATTGTGGAACTTGAATTTGCCGGGATCAGAGGTTACGGTGAAGCTCCCGCTATCGCGTATTACGATAGCACGGTTGAAAAGATGATCGCATACCTGGAATCCAGGAAGGCTCTGGTTGAAAAATTCGCTTTCAACGACCCCGAAAGGTATTGGCATTATCTCCACCACCTTTTACCAGGAAGTAATTTTCTTGTATGTGCTCTTGACATGGCAGGATGGGATCTTTATGGAAAATTGAGAAACAAGCCTCTCTATAAGTTATGGAACCTTGAGATAAGTGCCGCTCCTTTAACGGATTACACCATTGGTATAGATACAACTGAAAGAATGGTTGCTAAAGTTGAAGAAATGCCATGGCCTATTTATAAGATTAAGGTAGGAACCCTTAATGATCTAAATATTCTTAAAACATTGAGAGACTGTACCAATGCAGTAATAAGGGTAGATGCAAATGGGGGTTGGACAACGCAGGAAGCCCTCGAACTTTTACCCCAACTTGCATCATTAGGTGTTGAATTAGTAGAACAGCCTCTTGGACGGGATAATTGGGACGGAATGAAGCTGCTGTACAAGGAGTCACCCATACCTCTTATTGCAGATGAAAGTTGCGTATCGGAGGCTGATGTCGAGAAATGTGTTGGTCATTTTCATGGAGTGAATATTAAGCTCACTAAATGTAGCGGCATAACTCCTGCATTGCGCATGATAAAGCAGGCCCGAAGTTTGAACATGAAATTGATGTTAGGGTGCATGAATGAAAGTACGATAGGATCGGCTGCTATCGCCCACCTTGCACCGTTAGTAGATTACCTGGATATGGACGGTACACTTTTACTCAGTGAAGATATCGCAACTGGCATTTCCATTGATAATGGCCGGGTATTAGTTTCTGGGGAGCCTGGGCTGGGTATTCACTTCCGGCAAACGCCCTATGCTAGATGATTTTCACTTTGAGTAACGGAAATTAAGTACGGAATGCCATCTTATGAAGCGGAGTTAGATAGATTGGGTATAATAAAACAGCTAATTTTGCCGTTTGTTCCAAAACTAGTGCCTGAATGTCTAAAGTTTTAATATATCTCGCTATTGTTGGTCTTTTTGCCATTTCCTGTGGTTCAATAAAACCCGCCGCTAGCAAACAACAAACCGGCGTATCCAAAGCTTCGCCCCGATTTATTGAAAATGTGAGCGTGACTCCCACAAGTAATGGTTCGGGTGGTAACAATATCCCAGGCAGCAGATATGTAAAAAATAATTCCAACGCAAGATACATTGGCAGTTCCGTTACAGAGTCTCTTACTCCTATTCAGTTTAAATATGGCATTTTAATGGATGCGACAGTGGAAGAACTTACAAATGTTAAGTTACTCGAAATCATCGATGAATGGTATGGTGCGAGATACAGGTATGGAGGAACTACTAAATCGGGTATAGATTGCTCTGCTTTTGCGGGCACGCTTATGCTGGGTGTATTTGGGTCATCACTTCCTCGAACAGCAAGGGAGCAATATGCGGCTACACAGCGCATAAGCAAAGACGAGTTGAGAGAAGGTGATCTCGTTTTCTTCAATACTTCCGGAGGCATTTCCCATGTGGGAATTTATCTGAACAACAATAAGTTCGTTCATGCTTCTACGTCTGCTGGGGTAATGATAAGCGATCTAAACGATCAGTACTACTTGCGTAAATATATAGGTGCAGGAAGGATACTTTAATGAGAGTGGCAATGATGCTCTCCATTAATTCACTTTAACGGAGTTGATATAAAAATTTTGGTTTATAGTAAACACTCCTATGCTTTCAGGGTACAAACTTAATACCTGCCATTCCTCTGTTGGCCGGATCCATCGTTCCCCTTTAAATGTTACTTTCAATGGTAGGTTAAATCCCTTTACACAATTAATCCATCTGTAAGTAAGATCACCGCCCTTTATCTTATATTCAAGTTTAGGTATTTGAGTAGTTCGCAAGTACTGATCGAATATTTTAGAAAAGTCTATTTTTGAATTGGTGCTTATGAATGTTTCTATGTCTTTTGTCGAGACTTCCTGGTGATAAAATCTTTTATTTAATCCTCTAAGAATTTTCCTAAATTTTTCGTCGTCGTTGATCACTTGCCGGAGAATATGGATCAAATTAGCTCCTTTGCAGTACATGTCCCCGCTTCCTTCCTGATTTACACCATAATCCCCAATCAGGGGAATATCATTTTGAATGACCTTTCTTACTCCAGTTACGTAATCCTGTGCTGCTTTTTTTCCCGACTGGCATTCGGTGAATAGAGTTTCCGAGTAGCTGGTAAAGCCCTCATGAAGCCACATATCGGCGATATCTTTTGCAGTAATGCTGTTGCCAAACCATTCATGCCCACTTTCATGCACTACTATAAAATCCCATTTCAGGCCTTGCCCGGTGCCCGACCAGTCTTTACCGTTATACCCCATTTTGTATCCGTTCCCATAAGCAATCGCGCTCTGATGTTCCATACCGAGGTGAGGAGCTTCGACTAATTTGTAACCGTCACTATAAAAGGGATAAGGGCCGAACCAATACTCAAAGCACTTTAGCATTGCTTTCACTTGTGGTTCCAAATGAGATTTTGCGCGGCCGAGATTGTAGTCAAGGCACCAGTAGTTCAGGTCTAATTTTCCATTTTCTCCGTTATAGATGTCACTGAAGTTGGCGTATTTGCCGATATAGGGAACAATATTGTAGCTGTTTACCGGGTTCTTCAATTGCCATGTCCAGCTGGTGATTCCCTTCCCACGAGTTTTCTTAGCGGCTAGTCTGCCGTTGCTTACCGCAGTAAGTGTATCAGGCGTTATGATAGTGATAGAAGCACTATCAGGTTCATCACTTTGATGATCTTTACATGGATACCATACGCTTGCTCCCAATCCCTGGCAGGCGACACTCATCCAAGGATTGCCGTTATTATCTTTCTTCCAGATCCATCCACCATCCCAGGGAGGGTTTACAGCTTCTTTCGGCTTTCCTGAAAAATATAGTGTGATAGTTCTTTGTTTTTTCACCTGCATAACTTGCTTAGCATCCCATGTGATATAGTAAAGATTTCCATCCCGACTAAGTTCAGTTTTCAGGCCTTCTCCATCATGTACGCTGTCGATCTGCATAGGCTGCTGGAGGTCTATCTGCATCTTTTTACCCCCTTCTATATTTCTATAAGTTATAATATTTCTCCCTTGAATCGTTTTTGTTAAGTAGTCGGGGTTTACCTCTATGTTGTAATGCAGCACATCCCACCAGACCCTTTCGGAAGTAAGACTACCCCTTAGTGTATCTTGTCGTGAATAATCACGTTTCTTCTGCAAAGGCTGACCATTGGCTGGGCCAGTTGAAGACAGGGTAATCCCTAAAATAAAAGACAGAAATATTAGTTTCATTCCTTAAATTTATTTCTGTGAAGATAAATAAACAATCAGGGATTGGATTAATTATGGTACAGGCGGCAGTTGTTTTTACAATTCAGCTCAGTTCCTGCAAAAACCATCATCACGACACAAAAAAGATCTTTCATTACAACGAGGCTACAGGAATAGCCACCCTTGACCCGGCATTTTCAAAGAACCAATCAATCATCTGGGCTGTAAATCAGCTCTACAACCGCCTGGTGGAAACAGATAGCAATCTTCAGGTGGCTCCATCTCTTGCGAAAAGTTGGGAGGTGACTACAGACAGGCTTACATATACTTTTCATTTACGCAGGGATGTTTTTTTCCACGATAATGCATCGTTTTCAACTGGTAAGGGGAGAAGAATGACCGCAAATGATGTGGTATATAGCCTTGCAAGAATAATGGATCCTGAGATTGCCAGTAGCGGAGCATGGATTTTCAATAATAGGATCGATAGTATAGAAGGATTTAGTGCTTTAAACGATTCCACTTTCAGGCTAAAGCTGCGACGTCCGTTTAATCCTGTGCTTGGGCTTTTAAGCATGCACTATTGTTCCATAGTGCCTAGGGAAGTGGTAGAAAAATACAGAAAGGACTTTCGCAACCATCCATGCGGAACGGGGCCTTTTCAGTTTAAAGCGTGGGAAGAGGGACAAGCAATGATACTTGTACGAAATCCGAATTATTTTGAAAGTGACCAAAGCGGCAATAGGCTTCCCTATCTTGATGGGATAAAAATTAGCTTTTATGATAATAAAGCGACTGAATTTCTTCTTTTTAGGCAGGGTAAACTGGACTTTATTAATGATATAGACCCGTCTTTTAAGGACGAGCTATTAAGCAAGAGTGGTAATCTAAAACATGAATGGAAGCATAAACTTATGCTTTCAAAACATCCTTATCTTAATACCGAATATCTTGGAATACTAGTAGACACATCAGATCCTGCAGTGCGTCGATCTCCATTAGCCAATAAAAAGGTGCGGCAGGCTATCAACTATGGGTTCGATCGAAGAAAAATGATGCTTTATTTACGAAATTCTATCGGCACATCTGCTGAAAGCGGCTTCGTTCCCATCGGTTTTCCGTCGTTTAATGCCAATCTTGTTAGAGGCTACTATTTCGATCCTATTAAGGCAAAACGACTATTAGATGAGTCAGGTTATACAGCTTCAAAAGACAAACCTTTGATTAAATTATTAACCATTGCTACTTATGCAGATATGGCAAGTTTTATAGCTAGAGAACTTGAGGAGATAGGTATTAAAATTCAAGTGGAAGTCATTCAGAAGAGTTTGCTTTTGGAGCAAACTGCGAAATCCATAGCGCCGTTTTTCCGAGCTAGCTGGATGGCGGATTATCCTGACGCTGAAAACTATCTTAGCTTATTTTACTCCAAAAACCCTGCGCCACCTAACTATACCCGTTTTAGCAATAGGGAAGTAGATCGTATGTATGAACAAGCACTCGTTGAGGAAAACGACTCCGTAAAATTTGATCTTTACAGGAAAATAGATCAAATAGTAATAGAGGAAGCTCCGGTAGTGCCCCTTTGGTACGATGAGGTGATAAGGCTAGTTAGCCCCCGGCTTAGCGGTTTTAATCCCAACGCCCTTAACTTACTGGAACTGCGGTATGCCCAGAAGAATTAGTGTGTTTTCAGTTTATTTTTAAATACTTTCTGAAATTTCTCCACTTTTGGCCTGACAACAAAATTACAGTAGGGCTGGGAGCCATTGCTATTAAAATAATTCTGATGATAGTTCTCCGCGGCGTAGAAATTCGTAAACGGTTCAATAGCAGTTACTATAGGATCTTTGAAGGAACCGCTTTTATTAAGCTCGACCTTATAGTGCTCCGATTTTTCCTTTTGCTTAGGGCTCTTATAAAAAATAACGCTCCTGTATTGCGGTCCTACATCATTCCCCTGACGATTCAAAGTTGTTGGATCATGTGTTTGCCAGAACACTTCTAACAGTTCATCAAAAGTAATTTCTGCGGGATTGTAGACCACTTCAATGGCTTCGGCATGACCCGTATTCTTTTCGCAAACCTGTTCATAAGTAGGGTTAGCAATATGTCCGCCACTATAGCCAGAAGTAACTTTAAGAACTCCTTTTAGTTGCTGAAATATAGCTTCTGTGCACCAAAAACACCCCGTGCCAAGAATCGCAGTATCGGTCTCTAATCCATCGCCTAGATCACCGCCTGTTTCACTTTTTCCCAAAATGTTTGAAATGTTCATATCTGTCATAGTTCTATCTGGTTTACCTTTTGGAGAGCAAGAACCTATCACGGTCACTAAGCCACTTAAAACAGTCATTAATGCAAAGAAGTTCAATACTTTAAGTTTTGATGATACAAAGTTACTATAGTTACGTTTTAATCCTACTTTAGTATTTGTTAATTGTTTTAAATTTGTAGCCTATGACGGATTTTAGAAAGGAAGAAGAAAAGAGTATGAATTTTATCGAAGAGATTGTGGAATCTGATCTCGCCGCTGGGAAGTACAAAAGCATTGTAACGCGGTTCCCCCCTGAGCCAAATGGTTATTTGCATATAGGTCACGCATCCAGTATTTGCCTTAATTTCGGGCTAACAAGTAAATTTCCAGGATATACAAATCTAAGGTTCGACGATACTAATCCCACTACTGAAGAAACGGAATATGTGGAGAGTATTAAGGAAGACATTAAGTGGCTGGGATTTCAATGGAAAAATGAATTATTTGCTTCTGATTACTTCGATAAACTTTACGAGTTCGCTGTATTGTTGATAAAAAAAGGGCTCGCATATGTAGATGATTCTAGTTCTGAACAGATAGCGACTATGAAGGGCAATCATACCACGCCGGGCCAAAACAGCCCTTTCAGAGAAAGATCCGTTGATGAAAATCTAGGTCTTTTTGAGCGTATGAAAAAGGGAGAATTTCCAGACGGCAGTCGTACGCTCCGCGCAAAGATCGATATGGCTCATCAGAATCTTTTAATGCGCGATCCTATCTTATATCGCATTAAACACGCTCACCATCATCGTACGGGCAACAATTGGTGTATTTATCCTATGTACGATTTTGCACATGGGCAAAGCGATAGCATTGAAAACGTAACCCATTCCATCTGTACCATGGAGTTTGTTCCGCATCGGGAACTGTATGACTGGATAATTGAGAAGCTCCAGATCTTTCCTTCGCATCAATACGAGTTTGCCCGCCGTAATCTTAACTATACTGTTACCAGTAAAAGAAAGCTGTTGCAACTGGTTAACGAGAAATTCGTGTCTGGCTGGGACGACCCCCGAATGCCTACTATCACAGGCTTGAGGAGAAGAGGTTACACTCCGGAAAGCATCAGAGACTTCTGCGAAAGAATAGGCATAGCCAAAAGAGACAACCTAATCGACGTTTCTTTACTCGAGTATTGCATCCGCGAGCACTTGAATAAAATATCCCAGCGCAGAATGGTTGTTTTTGATCCCTTAAAGATCGTTATCAGCAATTTTCCGGAGATGCATGAAGAGATCCTCAAAGGAGAAGATAATCCCGAGGATCCGGATGCAGGTCATCGCGACATTCCGTTTAGCCGCGATCTTTATATCGAGCAGGATGATTTTATGGAAAATCCTCCCAAGAAGTATTTCCGGCTGACTCCTGGTCAGATGGTTCGACTAAAAAGCGCCTATATCATCAAATGTGAGGAGGTAATAAAAGATGACGCCGGCAAAGTAATAGAGGTAAGGTGTACTTATATTCCTGAAAGCAGAAGTGGCTCGGATACAAGTGATATAAATGTGAAGGGAACGCTTCACTGGGTAAGTATGAAACATGCCGTTAAATGCGAAGTGAGGCTTTATGACCGCTTGTTTAGAGTGGAGGACCCATCCAGTGAAGAAGGTGATTTTAAGGATTATATCAATCCGGATTCACTTCAAGTGATTGAAACAGCTTATGCCGAACCGGCTGTTCTTACTACTACTTTTAATGACAGATATCAGTTTTTGAGGAAAGGGTATTTCTGCCTTGACCGGGAAAGTTCGGAAGAAAAGATTGTATTTAATCGTACCGTCACTTTAAAGGATACTTGGGCAAAAGAGCTAAAGAAAGGATAATTACACTAGTATTAATGACGACATTCAAATTCTTAGTATTTTTATTGCATTAAATTACCTACTATGAGCAGATTTATTATTCTGATTTCTTCATTAATTTTACTATCATCTTGTAGTATCTCCATAAACAGTACCAATTACAAAGATTTAACCCAGTCAGAAAAGGCCCTCTATGCTCCTTTTGATGCAGAAATAACTAAAGCTCCGTTTCGTTATACGGACAGCTTTAAAGTTTATGAAATCGACTACAACTCGATACGGGAAATAGCACGTACCAGTAATAAGAAAGTTTGGCTCCATTTTTTTGCCCCCTGGTGCAAGGGCATTTCATGCGAGAATTTAAATTACGTTAACGAAATTGGTAACAAGTACTCCGACAGCCTGACTTTAATTTTTGTAGCTACTGCTTATGACTATCCTAATATACGCGATAAAATGAAAGGATCTAAAGTAACCAGACCCGTTTACGTGCTGGACGGCAACGTTTATGGCTCTAACATTTCAGGTTCGCAAAAGAAATTCTATCAGGATTTAACACAGGCATCGCGCAGAAAATACTCGGATGATTACTTGCTGAATGAGGATGGAACCCTAATTTACTTTAAACCATTTAAACTACCCGTAGATTCCTTTGCAGTCAAGCTGGATGCATTGGTGTCGAACACAAATTAGGAAGATTTGTATTCTCCATATACCTCCCGGAGGGTATCGGCAATTTCTCCCAGAGAACAATTATGTTCCACTGCATCCAAAACAACCGGCATAATATTCTCGTCGCCGCTGGCTCTGTCATTCAGCTCTTGCAGGATAGAATCGCACTTTGCAGGGTTCCTGTTTCGGCGAAGGTGATCCAATTTTTGAATCTGTATTTGCTGTATGGAATCGTCTATCTTAAAAGGCGGAGGAAAGCTAGTCTCTTCATTCTGAAATTTATTTACTCCTATGATGATCTTTTCACCTGTTTCAATCTTTCGCTGATAATCATAAGCACTCCGGGCTATTTCTTCCTGGATAAACCCTTTTTCTATAGCTGATACACTTCCCCCCATCAGGTCAATTTTTTGGATCAATTGCATTGCTCTTTCTTCGATTTCGGCCGTGATAGCCTCTACATAGTAGCTGCCTGCCAAGGGGTCTGCTGTATCGGTTACCCCGCTCTCCATGGCAACAATCTGTTGCGTTCTCAATGCTATTCTTGCCGCCTCTTCGGTAGGTAGACTTAGTGCTTCATCATATCCATTTGTGTGCAGCGATTGGGTACCGCCCAAAACAGCGGCTAGTGTCTGAATCGTTACTCTCGATATATTGTTGAGAGGTTGCTGGGCAGTCAGCGTGC
>JACMJX010000341.1 GCA_014380425.1 Chitinophagaceae bacterium
CTCAGATTATTGCGGGCCGCGTAATTCCTTACCCCATCCCATACCGCCTTTTTATCTTTCTCGAGCTGTTCCCAGCTGTATTTAAACGGTTCTGACTTAACAAGCCAATATGCCATAGATATTGTAATTAAAGAGCTAAAGTACTAAAAAGGGATCACCTATAAACAAGGCGATGCCATCGCTATTTTGATTTTTCCATTATATTTAAGCCACAATAACAGTATGCGGAAGAACAAATATCTAAAATATATACCCATCCCGGATGCCTTCGTCACCCAAAGAACCAAGGAGATACTATACACAAACCCTACGATAGTACCGCAAAGGGAAGAGGCGAAAGAGATTACCATCACCATTTATGATTATAGTCCTGAGGATCTGAAAGAGTATCATTTCTCTAAAATACAGGACTGCTATCGATTCCATAGAAACGGCCAGATCAGCTGGATAAATATCGATGGTCTGCGGAAGGCTGATGTCGAAGCCATCTCTACCCATTATGAGATCCATAGTCTGCTAACGGAAGATATCCTGAGCATCAACCAGCGCCCTAAGATGGATGAGGTGGAAGGGGTTCTGTTCTGCCTGTTGAACATGCTTTTTTACAACAAGGATAAAAACGCCGTGGAGACGGAACAGGTAAGTATCGTTCTTGGAAAAGATTTTGTGATCTCTTTTCAGGAAGATCCGAAACGAGATGTTTTTGATTCAGTGCGGAACCGCCTTCGTATCCACAACAGTAAAATTCGCCAGCGAACGGCCGACTATCTTTGTTACTCCCTGCTCGACATGATCGTTGACAATTACTTTACCGTGATGGAGCAGCTCGGCGAACAGATCGAGCTGCTGGAAGAAGAGGTGATCAGAAACAGCAAGCGTGACTCAATTACAAAGATTAACGAACTCCGCAAAGAACTCATCGTTCTTAAACGCAATATAGCGCCCGTACGCGACCTGCTGAATGGGATTATACGCAGCGAAAGCGACCTGCTGGATGATCGCACCACCAAATACTTCAACGATGTGTACGATCATATAGTACAGGCGTATGATATGTGCGAGAACTATCGCGATATCATGGTGAGTATGCAGGATCTTTACATCAATAACGTCAATCTAAGAATGAACGAAGTGATGAAAGTGATGGCCATAGTTACCTGCCTGATGGCGCCTGCAACGGTAGTAGGCGGCATTTTTGGAATGAACTTCGACAAGATCCCCTATCTCCACAATGAATACGGTTTTTTCATTGCCATGGGTATCATGCTCATTATCCCTCTCTGGATGCTGGCGATGTTCAAGAGAAGAGGCTGGTTCTGACGCTTAAATAAATTCATTGTTTTCGCAGGTTTTGGTCTCGATAAACATCTAATCTGTCGCAGTAAACCTGTTCAACACCCGGAGATTCGGACTGATTTACGACACCGAGAACTTTTACCAGGATTTTTACCGGAGGGGGAGGTAAGAAGTTTTTTCTGGTTTAATTAATTTCCATACCTTTGCCGACCTAATTTTGAGAAGTATGTTAGCAGTAGTTAAAATAGCCGGAAAGCAGTTTAAAGTACAACAGGACCAAACCTTGTATGTGCCCCATTTAGCAGGAAATTCAGGTGATAAGGTTGAATTCACCGATGTACTGCTCTTTAATAGTGACAGCGCCCTCTCCTTAGGAAAGGACGTGAAGTCGATTGTTAAAGCTGAAATCATCGATCATATCAAAGGAGATAAAGTGATCGCTTTCAAAATGAAAAGGAGAAAAGGCTTTCGTAAAAAACACGGGCATAGAACTCATTATACCAAGATTAAAATTGAAAGCATCGCTTGATGATTTACATCCTGACAGAGGTGTATCATTTATAAGGCAATGTAACTTGAATAAAGGTTTTAAATAATTCCATAACATAATCCCGAGCGCAGTCAGAGGATAAAATTTAATTCATCATGGCACACAAAAAAGGTGAAGGTAGCGTAAAGAATGGTCGTGACTCCCAGAGCAAACGACTTGGTGTGAAGATCTTCGGTGGTCAGGCTGCAATAGCAGGTAATATCATTTTGCGTCAACGTGGTACTGTATATCATCCTGGCAAGAATGTAGGTGTTGGAAAAGACTTTACGCTGTTTGCGTTAACAGATGGAGTGGTAGAATTCAGGAAAGGTAAAGAAGATAGAAGTATCGTTTCTGTGAATTCAGCCGTCGCATCTCTTTAAGAAAAAAATAAGATAATTAAAAATTTTTTTTGGCAGTTTCCAATAAGTTTCTATTTTTACTACGTATTTAAGTTTTACTAACTAATTAAATTCTAAAAAAATGGCAACTGCAAAAAAAGCAGCACCTAAAAAGGCTGCAAAAAAAGCTGCACCTAAAAAGGCTGCAAAGAAAGCTGCTCCTAAGAAAGCTGTAAAGAAGGCCGCTCCTAAAAAGGCTGTCAAGAAAACTGCTCCTAAGAAAGCTGCGAAAAAAGCTGCAAAGAAAGTCGCTAAGAAATAGTCTTAGGCTTATAGCTAAAATATCAAGTCCCGGATGAAAGTCCGGGACTTTTTCATTTAATAAGGGGCTAATGAAAGAATTAGCCTTTAAAAAATCTAAACTTTGTCAAGCACCCTGATATGATGCCCGATAACGACTTCATTGCCGAGCAGTTCTCGCTGATGGCCAAACTAATGGACATTCATGGCGAGAATTCATTTAAGATAAAATCCTATAGTAATGCTGCCTATACGATTGATAAACTTTCTGCGCAACTCTCCTCTCTGCCACACAAAGAGATCTTTGCTATCAAAGGCATCGGTGACGCTATCGGCAAAAAGATCATCGACATTCTGGAAACAGGTGAACTCAGACAACTATCAGAACTGATCTCCAATACACCGCCCGGCATTCTTGAGATGCTGACTATTAAAGGCATCGGCGCCAAAAAGATCGCAACTATCTGGAAGGAGATGGAGATAGAGTCGATCGGCGAACTTCTTTATGCATGTAACGAGAACCGGCTTACATTGTATAAAGGCTTTGGAGAAAAAACCCAGAATAATGTTCGCGATTCCATAGAGTTTTATCTTAAGAGCCGGGGAAGTTACCTATACTCCGAAGCAGAAGCACTTCTGCTGGCGATCGATAAGCAACTGAAAAACGATTTCAGTAACGAGATGTTCGAACCTACCGGAGCCTTCAGAGAACAGATGGAAACTATCGACCGCCTGGAATGGGTTACGACAGGGCAAGAGGCGCAGCTAGTCTCGTTTTTTAACAAGCATGAAGGCGTACTGCTTCCTGAAAGCAGTAGCAGTAAACTGATATTTAAAACCCCCGAAGGGTTGCCACTCGTCTTTCACCTTGTAAACAAAGAAAACTTTTTCCGTATACTTAGTGAAACAACCTGCCCTGCCTTCCATCCAGGCGTTATACAGGTAACCGATATTAAAGGGATCATACATACACATAGCGATTGGAGTGATGGCAGCCATAGCATCGAAGAGATGGCCCGGGAATGCATCAAGCAAGGCTTCGAATACCTGGTAGTAAGCGACCACAGTAAAAGTGCTCAATATGCAAAAGGCCTTTACGAAGAGCGTGTGATGGCGCAGCACCAGCAAATCGCAGCGTTGAATGCTGCCCTGGCTCCGTTCAGGATCTTCAAGAGTATCGAAAGCGATATATTGAACGATGGCGCCCTAGACTACTCCGATGAGGTACTTGCCAGCTTCGATCTCGTAATAGCATCCGTTCATTCCAATCTTAAGATGAGCGAAGAGAAAGCTATGGTTCGCCTTTTGAAGGCCATAGAGAACCCTTTTACGACCATATTGGGGCACATGACTGGCAGACTACTTCTAAGCCGCAGTGGCTACCCGGTAGATCACAAGAAGATAATAGATGCCTGCGTGGCAAACAAGGTAGTGATAGAATTGAATGCCCATCCCAGGAGACTGGATATCGATTGGAGATACATTCCTTACGCCATGGAGAAAGGAGCTCTGTTATCTATAAATCCCGATGCGCACAGCACGAAAGGTTATCTCGATATTAAATACGGCGTGCTGGCTGCACAGAAAGGTGGATTGACAAAAGACAACAACCTGAGCAGCTTCTCATTGAAAGAACTGGAAGATTATCTGGCGCAAAGAAGAAACGTTCGCAATAATTAGGTAACCCGCATTACCGGCAGTTCAACAAAGAATGTGGTACCCTCGCCTTCTTTTGTTTCAAACCAGATTCTTCCTCTTGCCTGCTCTACGATAGTACGGCACATAGCCAAACCTAAACCAGTGCCCGAAGACTTTGTAGTAAAGTTTGGAGTAAAGATTTTGGATCGCATGATTTCAGGTATGCCGTTGCCATTATCTATAACTTTAATGATGATGGTATCATTCGCCATCATTTCTTCCGACACCATTACTATTCTTTCGTCTTTTCCGTCAAATGCTTCCACGGCGTTCTGGAACAGGTTGGTGAAGAGCCGGTTTAACTGCGTTCTGTCTGCCATTACAAATACCCGCTGGTGCACGGGCTTCCATAAAAACTGCTGGTTCTCGATCGATTCATACAATGATGTAAGCGAGTAAAGCATTTCATGAAGGTCGAATACCTCGTTCTTCGCGTTTCCAATGTTGGCAAACTGTGAAAAGTCTGCCGCAATCTTTGAAAGGTGATCGATCTGTTCGATCAGTGTTCGGGCAACGCTAGCCGAAAGCTCTTTCACATTATCGGAGTTATTGTCAATAGCTTTCTGCAGGTACTGGATACTAAGTTTCATCGGCGTAAGAGGATTTTTGATCTCGTGCGCCACCTGCCTTGCCATCTCTCTCCATGCACCTTCCCGCTCGCTTTTGGCCAATGCATTTGCACTTTCGCCCAACTGAGTTACCATCTTATTATATTCCTTCACCAACCCGCCTATTTCGTCGTTTCTTGTATAAGTGATCTCTTCATTCATTTTACCCAGATTTATCTGCCGCATCTTGTCCACTATCAGTATGAAAGAAGAGGTGATCCTGTTGGTAATAAAGAATGCGATAACACCTGCAAGCAGAAAGATGAAAGCATTAAGATTGATCAGGGTAACAAGAAAATTAGAGATCTCTCTTTTAAGCTCGGTCTGGGAGTCGAACGAGGGAATATTAAGATATGCATACGCCTCGTCCGGTACATTGCCCGAGGCATCTCTGATAGGACTGTAAATACTCTGGAAATTGATATCACCCACTACCTCTTCATCTACATACTGAACCATCCTTTCGCTGTTCATATAGTAATAGGCCCGGGGGTTCATTTTCCTGCTAAGTATTCCTTTGTAATAAACGAAAGGATTGGAAGCAATCCGAAGATTGCCGTCGGCATCGTAAAGATTGATATCCGTGCCATGTATTTCGGAGATCTCAATGATCATCTTTTCCATTTCATCGCTTTGCAATTCGAAAGGAGCCGAACTTGTATCGAGATTTCTGCTCAATTTCATGCGCTGCTGCATTTCGCTGCTCACGAGTTGGGTGGTATTACTGAGTCTGTCTTGGTTGTTTCTTTTATACCGGGTATTGAAGAAAAGTATGGTGGCGACACCTATAACTACAAAGGAAAACAGGCTGATAAAGATGATAGTACCGTGAATCTGCATTCTTATGTTCCACTCCCAGTAATGCTTCAGGGAATCTCCCCGCAGCCTCGACATGATGAGCAAGGTGATAATCCTGAATATAAAGATGAAAAAGAGAAAAGTGCTGAAAATATATGCGAACAGTGTAATGCCTTCAAGCAGAAAATTATCTTTTTTAACATACACTACTACCCTGTCGCCATCACTGAACCACAATTCATTATAATCGCCTTTCTTCCGCTGCCCAAAATCCTTTGTAGGAACCTGGTCTTTACGAAGCAATGTGGGGAATGGGTAATCGTTATAAAAATTGATCAGTTTATTGTTCTTGTAAATAGCGTATGAATAATCAGGAGAGTATTCCGGAACAAATTCCTTTTTGGGCCTGAAGAGCTCTGGTACCAGCGCGCCACTCTTGTACTTTTTAGGCTCTGAATACACGAAGAAATAGCCGGTAGTATTTCCGGTAGTGTCCTTGATTTCTTTTCTATAGATGTATGCGAACTTGTCGAATGCTTTTTCAAAGGATCTTAAACCATCGAACGATGTCTTCCTGCCCTCTATCTGATAGATGGTATTAAGTGTATCGAAAGAAACAGGTTCATCATTAAACAAGGGAGTTTCAGTGCTGTCGAACGTGTAGATTTGGGTATCATACTTATTCAGATATGCTACGAAATTTTTGTTGACAATACTATCCTTTAAATATGCATTGCTCGCAGCTGCTTTGAACCGATAATAGTTGGAATTGAGAAAATCATTATCGAAATACGTAAGCGCAATGCTCAGTATCCTTTCTCCCGAGGGATCAGCCTGGGTGGCAAGTCGTTCCGCTGTTCTCTTACGTTGCTCCAGTTCTATTTTCTGGTTTTGGTAAATGATGATGACAGAAATGGAGATGGAAAAAATAAACAGCCAGAACAACACTTCGGAGATATAAAACTTACTGTAAAAGCCGGCAAATACATTTCGTTCCATCATCCAAACATACCCCAGCAGCCATAAAAGAACATAAAGATTCAGTTCAACATTGCTTTTTGCGGGAACGATGGTAAGCACCAGCAATCCTGTTATTGCAATCAGCAGATAGGTGATGTACTTATATTTTTCTTTAAGCGGCGATATGAGACCAAGGATTACCTGTGAAAGAAAGAAGTAGGAAAAGGCGATGGCCGCAAGTACCAGAAACCCGGCAAAACTATAAAGGTCGAGGCTAAAGAAGTTGGTTACGTTAAAAGATATTCTTGCATCCGATATCAGGCTTTGAATAACGGTTGAAGACGCAAAAGTGGCAACTACCAAAAGAAGTATATTTCCCAGCAGCAGCGGCCAGTACCACTTGGTGTTAAGGAATTTCGCCAGTGATCTCCCTTCGGTTACCCGCTTTACAAAAAGGATGGTCCAGCAGAATAAAAGAACATTGATCAGCAGATCGCCCAGGGAACTTAAGATAAAGCCCGAGCTGTAAACGCCGGGATCGAAAAGATCGTACTGCCGCAAACCCAGTACCGGAAACAGGTAGGTGAGCAGTCTTAGTAAAAACACCGAGACGGTAAAAAACAGGATACCCTTCATATAACCCAGATGCTCCGCAATAGCGAGCCCGGTATTATAAATAAAGATCATCAGAAAGATAACGGCAGAAACTATAAACGCCATAGACAGTCCGTTTACATGTATCTGGCCTGTATCTGGTTTCTGCTGAAGGTAGAACAGCACATTTCCAAAGGAACTTTTGACAGGGTAGGCTGTTTCGTTTTCACTAATGGCCACGTTCTTCTCTGCCTCGGGGAAGTTCACGAATTCTTTCCTCAGGTTATTATTCTGTATGAAATATTCCTTATGTATAGGAATCAGAGCTGCAGCAAGCAATTTCTCCCCCTTGCTCGTGGTTATTTCTTTACTTATGAATTCATACTGGCCGTTTATCAGGCTCACGAACTGGTTGTTCTTCACATCGCTTAGTAGTTCTATTACGGGTAGAATGATCTGGCTGCTCCAGAAGGTAAGGGTAACGCTTCCGAATCCATCTACCTTATAAATGAAGAAGCTGTAGGGCTTTTCTATAAGAGATGTAAGTTCCTGCTCGTCGTAGCGTTTTTCCGCGATTTTGGTAATCAGCTCATCGTTCTTCAACAGCTTGTCGAAATCCTTTTCCTGATCCCTTATATGATCTTCTATAGCACTTCTAAGGTATTGTGGTGTATTGGTTTTATACCAGTAATTGGTAATGATGAAGGCGAGCGTAAAAAGCCATGCGGCTGCGAGAATAAAGTAGACATTTTTATGCAGAACCTGCACTATGAAATTTTTCAATCCTCTTTATTTTGGGTTTTAACGGAATTCCAGAGAGCGTCCATTTCCTCGAGAGTCATGGCATCCAGGGAACTTCCTTTTTCAGCAGCCATTTTCTCCATGGCCATAAATCTTCCTATAAATTTCTTATTGGTTCTTTCGAGGGCGTTTTCAGCGTCGATGTGCAAAAACCGTGCGTAATTGACGAGTGAAAACAAGAGATCACCAAATTCCTCTTCTGTGTGCAGCGCATCTTTTTCCTGCACCGCTTCCCTTAATTCCTGCATCTCCTCTTCTACTTTCTCCCACACCTGCTCACTGTTATCCCATTCAAACCCCACCTGTTTCGATTTTTCCTGCAGACGCATCGCTTTGATTAATGCGGGCATAGACACAGGCACCCCACTAAGAACTGACTGCTTGCCTTCTTTCAGCTTCAGCTTTTCCCAGTTGCGCTTTACGTCTTCTTCATCCTTCACCTTCACGTTGCCATAAATATGAGGATGCCGGGATATCAGCTTTTCAGCAATGCCATCCAGCACATTCTTTAAAGTAAACTGCGCCTGTTCAGCTCCTATCTTTGAATAGAACAACAAGTGCAGCATCAGATCTCCCAGTTCTTCCCGGATGCCATTCCAATTTTGTTCAGTAATGGCATCCGCAAGCTCGTACGTCTCTTCAATCGTCAGCTGGCGCAATGATGCGATGGTTTGCTTCCTGTCCCAGGGGCATTGCTCCCTCAGATCATCCATAATCTTCACCAACCTTAGAAAAGAATCACCGATATCACTATTTTGCATACTATTCAGAATAATGTTTAAAAATAATCAGAATTTTAAAGCTATGAAAAACTTCTATCGCCGCGCGCTCTTCTTTATTCTTGCCTGCACACATCTGTCTTCTCTTGAAGGATACGGTCAGTTTTATTACAAGGACATCATTTCCACACGCCAGATCAACGAAACCTTCCGGGTTTATACGGCGAACAAGGTAACAGGCGTCAAGCTGAATACTTTCAACGGGAATACCCCTATCACCGAAGGATTTCTGTGCGAGCAAAAAGTATCTTATCGCCCGAATAAACTCGTCACTTATACCAAAACCTCCGATGAAGGTGAAAGCTTTCTTACAACTACTTATAATGCCGAAGGACTGATTGTAAGAAGTACCGATAGTGCCGGCCAGGTAGTGAGTACATCTTCCTACCAGTACAACCCGGCCAGGCAACTGATCGAGTTGAAAAACGAGTCGAGAGCTGCAGATAATAGTTCCGTTGCGGTTGAAATACATACCTGGATTTACAACGAAGCAGGAAAGCCGGTAAAAATGATAAGAACGAGAAATGGTTCTGATACGACCCTCGTGAAATTCACGAACGATGAGAAGGGAAATATAGGTGAAGAAGAATCTTTCCGGAAAAACATATCCCTGGCGAAAGTGTATTATTATTACGATGATAAGAATCGCCTTACGGATGTAGTACGTTATAATGAAAGGGCCAAGCGCCTGATGCCCGACTATGAATTTGAATATGAAGAGAATAATGCACTGGCTTCCATGACCCTTACGCCCCAGACAGGTGCCAAACTACAGAAGTGGTTTTACAAGTACGATGACAACGGTTTAAAACTGGCTGATTTCTGCTATAACCTTCAGGAGCAGTTGCAGGGCAAAGTGGAGTATGAATATGACTTTTAATAAAAAGGCCGCCCGAAAACACGGGCGGCCTTTTTATTATTCTTAAATGGAATAAACTAGTCTTTCAGGCCAAGATAAGCTTTTACTGCCTCATAATTTTTCCAATCAACATCGTTAGCCTTGCGTGCAGCAGTTCCGCCTGGAATTAATATATAACGGAATTGCCGAATTTTTGCTCCTGCTGGGTTGGTCGCGGTAGACAAGAGATAGTTGGATTCCAAGCCAATAGTATCTATTGACAAAAACGGAGTAATTTCGATGTTAGGCAATGCGCCATTAGTAACGCTGCATGGTAACGGGACAATAAAAGGATCGGCACTAGTATTGAAGTTAAAATATACTTTTACATCTCCTTGATTCAATATACTGGCAGTCAATTTTGGAGCACGGATAGACGCAAAACCTAGAGAATCGAAAGTAACATCCAGCCATGCTGAATAAGTTACATTGGCAGTTCCAGCGGGGCCAGCAGAACCGGAAGGGCCGGGAGTACCAGCGGCACCTGCAGGGCCAGCAGGACCAACACCACCATCGTCACCCTTGCAGGCAGAGAATAACAGCATACCCAGAACAAGGGCCCAAGACAAATTAAATGTCAATTTTTTCATTTTGTTAATTTTAAGTTTGGAGACAAAAATATACTTTTTAATATAACATTCAGTGGCTTATGCATTAATTCCTGAACTATTTTGTAATAGAATGAAAAAGCTTAATATGATCGGGTAAGGCAGTGTTTTCAAGGTGAGAGGCATGGAAATTGCAATCGCTACAATACTAAAAAAACACAAAGAATATATTATGGGAGACATTAAAAATCTATCAGACAACGACGCAATTGCCAAAATCAAACAACTGGTAAGCGACGCTACTACTTGCATGTTTGTAACTCATCTAACCCAGCAGCCGCTTTCTTCTCGCCCAATGGCCGCGCAACAAGTGGATGAGGAGGGAAATATCTGGTTCCTCAGCAGCCGCTACAGCGAGAAAAATTCAGATATTGAACATGACGACAACGTGCAGCTATTCTTTTCCAATAATAATCAATATGAATACCTGAGCGTGTATGGTAAGGCAGCGATCATTGTGGATAAAGAAAAGGCCAAGGAACTATGGACGCCCATCGCCAAAACCTGGTTTCATGGAGGTGTGGATGATCCAAACCTTACACTCATAAAAGTACATCCTTCAGACGCCTATTATTGGGATACGAAGAGCAACAAAATGATCTCGCTTATAAAAATGCTTGCAGGAGCAGTAACCGGTACCACTATGGACAATGGGGTACAGGGCAAAATGAAGGTTTAGTCAATCAGATCGAATGTATTACCCTGGCTGATATCTCCCGTTTCGAATCCCTTTTTAAACCACTGCATTCTTTGGGCAGAAGTGCCATGGGTGAACGATTCCGGCACTACCTGCCCTTGCGACTGCTTTTGAAGCCTGTCATCTCCAATGGCATTTGCCGCATTCAGCGCTTCTTCCAGGTCGTTATTTTCAAGTATGTTTTTCATCCGCTGGGCGTGATGTGCCCATACGCCAGCATAAAAATCAGCCTGCAGTTCTAATTTGACAGAATACTTATTGTATTCTTCCTCACTGAGTTGCTGGCGCAGGCGATTCATTTTGTCACTGGTACCTTGCAGATATTGAACATGATGCCCGATTTCATGTGCTATTACGTAAGCCATGGCA
>JACMJX010000342.1 GCA_014380425.1 Chitinophagaceae bacterium
AACCTTTTTTACCTGCTCGTCCATAAGGCGCAGGTCTGCATGCATTTTAGAAACGGAATACAGATCGAACCAGAAATGATGCGTGTAGCTATGATTTCCTATGATATGGTGTTCCTTATGTATCTGCACGAGGAGCTCTTCATTTCCCTCAATACGGTTTCCGATGCAGAAGAAAGCAGCCTCCACGTTATTATCTTTAAGAACTCTTAAAATAGCGGGTGTAAGAGTAGGCTCAGGTCCGTCATCGAAACTGATAGCTATCTGCATTTTGCTGGTATCAGCAGCGCAGATGATGGGAATAAAGAAGTTAGATCTTACATTGTAGCATCCCCAGAAGAGAACAACGGAATATATAACCGGCACAACGATCAGGATACTTAAAGAAATACCCCAAGAAAGAAACAAACCTGCGAGGATAATCAGCAAGGTAGCAAAGAAGATATTCGTGTTTCTGAAGTTTATCATGCCGGCCGGTAGTGTTTGGTGTGACTTGTAAACCTTAGGAAGGTTTAGTTACAAGCATGAGAGAATGATGAATATTAAGATAATGATTATAGATCAGGACTTTTCTGATCGGTTTTGCGGTGCCTGATTCCGCAAGCCTTTCCGGTAATTTGCCCGACCTGATTATATGAGCTGCCATCCATAGTGCAAACGAGGAAGCTGTGGGGTATTCGCCACAAAGATGCTTGAAGTTGATCACTACAGTTCCGTTAAAAACATTATCGAGTACTTCGTTATAGACCGTATCCTGCTGCCGGTCTCCATTACGGCCGGTTATAACAAGATCGATCTCTTGAGGATCAATGGCCTGTGAAGAAAAAAAGTACGATAGCTGCTCGATAATTCTTTCAATAGATTCCGGTTTATAGAATGTGTGGCTACCTTGCAATACAGCATAGTCGTTTTCGTTATGCCTCGTACTTAAAAGAAAAAAAGCCGCTCCTTCCCCTGCTATCGTTCCTTTTAAAGAGGGAGAAAAAAGATCGAGGTTAGATACCGGCTTTCTGCGGTATAAACCCAGCCTGGTCAGGATGGTATGGCTGGTTGTTGTAATTTCATCTACTCCACCCACGAGTACGTTCTCTGCCTCACCTTCTTTCATAAGCATTACCGCGTCTAGCAGGGCACTTTCGAAAGAGAAGCCCCGGTGAACGAATGTATTGTTATAGGAATGGCATTGTAGTATCAGTGCAATCTGGGCTGCTACCGTGTTGTGAGTAGACTGTATAAAAGCGGTAGGAGTGAGCAAGTCTTCATTTAACCCCACCATCTTCGATAAAAAAGCTGCTGAATCTTCCAGGCAGCCATATGCAGTGCCTGTTATGACTGCGTCGGGAGAGTGTACGCCTGCCTCCGTAAGGCATTCTAAAGCCGCAGCAACGCCCATTTTAATGATACGGCTCATACGGCGGATCAGCTTGGGGTCAATGAAGTTTTTGTAGTCAGGCTCTATGCAGGTAAGGCTTGTCGCCACCGTTGCTTCAAGATCTTCCAGAAAAGGCGGGTGCCCGAATGTAGGTTGTGGCGAGATGCTTCCGGTAGACCTGATATAAATCATCATTTCAGCGTTTTGAGAAGATCAATGAAGAACAATTTCCTCCGAAGCCGAAGGAGTTGGAAAGCACATGATCTATTGGTTGATTCTCAGAAAAAGTGGTTTCAGCGGCAAAGGGCAAGTCCTTGATAGGCGTTTCCAACCTGAGATTGGGATAAACGATTCCGTGCCGGATGGCAAGCACGGAAAATACAGCTTCCAGTCCGCCACTTGCACCCAGGGTATGACCTGTAAAGGATTTAGTAGAGCTAATTTTAGGAAAGTGCGGCTCGAATAGTCTTTTTATGGCAAGGCCCTCGGTACTGTCATTGTTCTGCGTGCCGGTGCCATGAAGGTTCACATAGTTTATATCCTGAGGTTGAAGGCCACTTTTGTTTAATGCCCCGCTCATGGCAAGAAAGGGTCCATTACCATCAGGAGAAGAAGCGGTTTGATGATAAGCATCGTTTGCATTACAATAGCCGCTTAGCACGCAGTCCGGTTGTTTAGCAAGTGAAGCTGCCACACGCTCCGACACCAGCACCACATAGCCGGCGCCTTCTCCCAGGTTAAGGCCTTTCCTGTTTTCGTCGAAGGGTTTGCAGTATTGCTGGTCGAGAATCATAAGTGTATTGAATCCGTTAAGTGTAAAACGTGCCAGCGAATCAACACCGCCAGCCACAACCACATCCAGCATATCATTGCGTATCAGGCGTGCGCCGAAGAAGATAGCATTGGCGGATGATGAGCAGGCAGTACTGATGGTAGTAACATAATTGCTGATGCCCAGTTTATCCGCTACCAGCTCCGTAGCACTTCCGCACTCGTGATGAACGACGTCTCTTAATCTTCCTTTGTTATTGTCTTTAAGAAAGTCTATGAAGAACTCTTCCGTTTTGTCCATTCCTCCCACTGTATTGGCCGAGATGAACCCCGTTCTCCATTTTCCGAAAGCCTTTATGCCTGCATCATTCAGCGCTTCTTCTGCTGCCAGCATACTCAGTAGTGCCGTTCTGCTTAAGTGAGGGGAGGCTTTCGCCATGGATGCCAGCTCGCTGTTACTCCGCTTTACTTCCGCAACGGGCAATGTATTGCTATGAGCGGACCGAAGCCGTGTCATTTGCCCGATGCCAGCTTTTGAAGAGCGTAGTGCGTGCAGAGAAGCGGCAACATTATCGCCAATGGCGGAGATAGCTCCGATGCCGGCAATAAAGATGTTTGCCTTCATTATGCTTTATTAGGCTGGTGTACAGTAATGTATTCAGCCATTGTTCTTACAGAGCGGAA
>JACMJX010000343.1 GCA_014380425.1 Chitinophagaceae bacterium
GAAAACAAGGCAGGCCAATGCTGGGCTTGATTTCGGTTTCTTCGATAACCGCATCTCCGGAAGCGCCGATTTTTATATTCAAAACACTACAGACCTGCTGCTGGAACGTCAGCTACCAAATGCTTCCGGTTTTTCTTCGATAGTAGAGAATATTGGCTCCACCCGAAACAAAGGGGTAGAAGTATCATTACGCGGGGTAGTGATCGATAATCCTAAACATAAATTCAAATGGGTGAATCAGCTAACGTTCACACGCAATAAAGAGGAAATTGTTTCGCTGTATAATGGAAAGGTAGATGATATCGGTAACCGCTGGTTTATAGGTTATCCCGTAAATACTTTTTTCGACAACGAGAAGATAGGAATCTTTCAAAATGACAATAAGGACAAGGATCTGATCACTCAATACAATAGTAACGGAGGAACATTTGCCGTTGGCGAAATTAAAATAAGAGACAAAGACGGCAATGGCAAGATTGACGCACTAGACAGAGTGATACTTGGCAGTGCTGTTCCTAAATGGTATGGTAGTATCAACAGTACGCTTGAATTCGAGGGTTTCGACTTCAGCATTCTTGTATTTGCAAGGCAGGGCCAGATGATTAATAACGACCAGAGTCTGTTATACGAAGGGCGTAATAACTGGCTGAAAGTAGACTACTGGACGCCTACGAACCCTACGAATGCATTTCCTAAACCAGTCAGTGGCCGCAGGGGTCCGCTGTTTGGAGGTACGCTTGCTTACCAGGACGGTTCGTTTGTGCGCATTCGTAATATCTCGCTTGGTTACCGTTTGCCGGAGAGCTTTCAGAAGCGGCTGCGTACTTCCAATTTCCGCATTTATGTTGCTGCCCTTAATCCGGTACTTTTCACCAATTTCCGGGGTATAGATCCGGAAGGTTCGCCTGGTATTGCTACGCCAAGTGTAAGAACCTTTATGGGTGGGGTAAACATTACTTTCTAAAACATTATCAAGAAAAGGACATATGAAAAAATATATCATTTTACTGCTTTCCATAGCTTCTCTATCTTCCTGTAAAAAATACCTGGAAGAAGAAATGATCTCTAACGTGAGCTATGAATTTTACGATTCGGAACAGGGAATTGAATCGCTCGTACTCGCCGCCTATGCACCTCTCAGATCGCTTGTAAACGAGCAGAATGGCATTAATCTGGCAAACCTGGGAACGGATATTTATACCACTACCCGGGTGGCACAGGGAAACGACTTCCATCTTTACACATCCGATATCAATTCAACGAATGGTACCTTCGCCTTTATATGGAATAATTTCTATAAGGGCATAAATTCCTGCAATATCGCTATCAACAGGATACCTAAAGTGGAGGGCTTGAATCAGTTGCGGACAGAAGAAGGTAAAAACAGGCGCAAAGGCGAAGTGCATTTTCTACGGGCATTTTATTATTTCAGATTGGTGCAGACTTTTGGCAGGATCCCTTTGCTTGTGGAGGAAAACCTGACCGTGCTGAATGATTTGAAAAGATCGGAAGTACCACAGCTCTACGAAGCCATCATCAGCGATCTTAAATTCGCATCGGAAAACCTGCCTGCTACTCAAACCGAATACGCCCGTGCAACACGAGCCGCTGCTCAGCACCTGCTTGCCAAAGTATATCTTACGAGAGGTAGCGCCGTAACGGAGCAGCGGGGGCAAAAGGCAACCGATATGGATAGTGCGGCCTACTATGCCGAACAGGTAATAGCTGCTAGGGGAGCACTACTTCCCGATTATAATACCGCTCGCAATCCCCAGAACGAAAAGAATAGCGACATACTCTTTGCCATACAGTTTACATCCAACGTGCTGGCTAACGATGTGGGTAATTTTGCCCATTTATTTTATGTTTCGCAATATGACAATATTCCCGGCGGAGGAATGGATCGTGATCTGGCGAACGGAAGGGCTTTTGTGCGTTTGATGCCAACCAATTACCTGTGGGATCTATATGACAGAAAAAACGATTCCCGCATCTATAAAGCGTATAAGACGGTATGGATCTGCAATACCAACGATGTATCGAAGATACAGAAGTGGACTGCTGCCAGCGCTCCTAATCCCGCTTTAGTAGGGCAGCCAAAGTACAGGAGGGGCGACACTGCGATCGTTTTTACCTTTAATACGGAAGCTAGTCAAACGGTGATCGACAGGAAGCCCTACGTTTGGTTTCCCAGGAATAAATGGACAGACCGGTTTTTCCCCCACTACCGTTACCACCTGGATCCTACACGCGCCGGCCTAAATAATACAGACGGCTATCTGGACTTTCCGCTGTTCTGGCTCGCAGAAACTTACCTGATCGCTGCCGAAGCCTATGGACGAAAAGCAGATTACACAAAGGCTGTCGAATACATCAATGTAGTGCGTAAGCGGGCAGCTTATAAACAAGGAGAGGTAAAGCCATTTCATTTCGTAACGGCTGATGGCGGCAATCCGGCTGATATTACCACTGCCACAGAGGCTGCCATGGAAATAGGTGTTGCTGCTGTTAATTCTCCTGACAAGATCCGTGATTTCATTCTGGAAGAAAGAGCGAGAGAACTGGGGGGCGATCATGAAAGATGGTATGACCTGGTACGAACTGAAACCTTTTATGACAGGGTGCGCCAATACAATACCGCCGCGGCAGCCAACATCAGGCAGTTCCACAAGTTGCGCCCTATTCCACAAACACATATCGACCGCCTTGCGAACCCC
>JACMJX010000028.1 GCA_014380425.1 Chitinophagaceae bacterium
AAATACTAAAAAAAATCCCTGTTCCGGTTCAGCAGAGACAGGGATTCTTCACTACATTTTTACCATCAATTACCAGCCTGGATTATTTGGAGTCAGGTTTGGATTATTTCTAAAGTCCGCCGCAGGAAGTGGAAGCAGGAAGTGTTTAGCTTGCAATGTGGCGCCGTTTAAAGAAGCACCCACAAAATCCACCATCTTATTACCTGCAGGATCATACACTTTTTGTAAGCGCACCATATCAAACCACGCTACCCCTTCAAAACTTAGCTCATGCCAGCGCTCAACTAAAACGGCTTCGCGGAAAGTGGTTTGCGAAAACGTTCCCATGCCAGGTGTCACGAGACCTGCCCTATCGCGGATTGCCTTCAGTGCATTGTATGCCATCGCGTCGATGCCACCTGCTTCATTTTGAGCTTCAGCATAGATCAACAGAACATCGGCGTAGCGAAGCAACGGATAATTTAGGCCAGAATTTCCTGTTCCTGCCGAGCCTGGTTTACCGTTGGCGACCAGATCAAAATGTTTGTAGACATACATTCGATTTAGGGTTGTAGCCGCACCCGTCCCAGCGCCGAGAAAATACTCTTTAAAATAAAATCCCTTCTCCAGTGTTCTCTTATCACCGGCCTCATAGGAGGCCAAGAAAGCACTAGTCGGTACAGTGGTTCCCACTTCACCAGAAGCTGTGATGTTTGTATTATTAGGGAGGAACTTGTCTTGAAATCCTGCATTCGCTATACCGGCAGCGTACTGAACCATAAAAATATGTTCGAGTACGTTTTCCTTTGCAGGATCATGAAGGTCATCATAAATTGGAAAGAGCGCTACTTTGCCCGGATTGGCATTAGCATAGTCAATCACCTCTTTGGCTTTAGCGGCCGCCTTCTGATAGTAAGCGGCTCCTTTATTAAGGGGCTGACCTGCCATGGTTAAGTAAACTTTTGCCAACAAAGATTTTACAGCAATCTGGGAAGCTAAGCCAGATGCGTCTGTCAGGGGGAAGCCAGCAGCCTCAGCGTCTAGCAGATCGGCTTCAATCAGCGCATAGACGTTTTCCGTACTCGAGCGTGGAGCCGTTACGTTAGGATCTTTCCAATCCAAAATTGGTTCTGTAATCAACGGGACATCTCCCCACAGTCTCACCAAATAGAAGTAATGAAGTGCACGTTGGAACTTAGCATGCCCCACCCATTTTTGTGCATTCTCTGGTAGAATCTGTGGGATAACGGGGATCTTATTGATGGCCAGGTTAGCATTTCCAACTCCCTCGTACAACTGTCTCCACCATTGTGATAGCAACAAGTTGTCGCCAGTATGTGAAAACCCAAGCATGTTATTTAAATCGGAATTTTGCCCTGTTTCAGTCTCGGCTGTTCCGCTTAGCGCGTCGAGCATTTGAAAGTTAGAAACAAATATTCCAGCACCATCTGAAAGGAATCGGAAGTTCTCATAAATACCATACACGGCCGCTTCCGCGTGATCAGGCTGAGTGTAAAATGTTGCCGGAGCAATATTTGACGGATCCTCTTCTTCTAAGAATTCAGAGCAACCAGCTCCGATAATAAGCGCACTGCATAGCACGAAAGTGCCTATCCTTTTTTGTGTTAATTTCATCTTATCAATCATTTAATTGAAATATTATAACCCGATGCTTAAGCCGAACATATAAACTGTTGGCTTGGGATAATCAAAAAACGTTTGACCTTGGGCAAACGGATTTGTATAAGTGGAAACCTCCGGATCATTTCCGCTAAACTTTGTGTTCAGGAAAAAGTTTTGAAGAGATACATACACTCTTGCTCTGCTAAGCTTTATCCTTTCAGTTGCTTCACTGGATAAGGTATATCCGATTACCAGGTTCCGACCGCGTATAAATGAGCCATCTTCAAGCCAATGCGTATCCACGTTAGATACATATCCCGCTTTCGAATCACGAATAGCCGCGATAGGGGTGTTCTGACTTTCAGCTGTCCATGCGCCTAATACAGAACTGTAACTGTTCGAAAGGCCTGTTCGATCTTCACCGGAGTGTTTAGTCATATTGAGCACGTCATTACCACGTGAATACTGAATATCCAGTAACAAGTCGAATGCTCCGTATCTGAAATTATTGATGAATGATCCGTAGAAGTCAGGATTACCGTTACCAATGATCATCCGGTCATTGTCGTTGATCTGATAGTCTCCGTTTACGTCCAGGTATTTTATATCTCCGGGAAGCAAGGGCTTGCCGCTTCCGCGATAAGTATTTACTCCGAATTTAGCTGCCTCTGCTGCTTCATCCGTTCCCCAGGTGCCCAATCTGACAAGGCCCCAGAAAGAACCTACTGGTTTACCTTCCATAATCACGCCAGTCTGGTTGGTAAAGTTAGGATTACCTACTCCAAAAATCGGCGCAGGGTTGGCCAGCTTCAACACCTTATTCCGGTTCATCGAAATATTAAACGTCGTATTCCATGAAAATTTGTCGGTGGCGACATTTTCTGTGTTCAGCGCCAATTCCAATCCTTTATTTTCCATAGTCCCCACGTTGCGGGTAATGGTTTCATAACCCGATGTATGAGGCAGCGGAGCAGATAATAGCATATCCGTTGTTTTTCGGTAATAAACATCCGCCTCGATGGAAACCCTGTTGTCGAGCAATCCGATTTCCAATCCGATATCCGACTGCGCTGTCTTTTCCCACTGTAGATCAGGATTACCTAACCTACTTTGCGTGTTTCCAGCCTCCTGTTTAGCCCCTACACCCAGTACCCTCGTATTGTTAATCACACCGGTAATAACCCGCAAAGAAGGTAGCGCTGAATAAGCAGCAATTTCTGAATTACCCGTTAGGCCATAGCTGGCACGAAGTTTCAGATTTGATATTACGTTGTTGCCTTTTAGGAAGGGTTCTTCCGAAACACGCCATGCTACGGCTGCAGAAGGAAAGAATGCATACTTATTCGATTCTCCGAATTTTGAAGATCCATCCATCCGGCCCGTAACGGTCAGCAGATACTTATCCATCAGTCCATAATTCACTCTTCCAAAATAGGAGTTGAAAGAGAATCTGGTTCTCGCGGAGCTTATCGGTGGTGAGTCTAATAAGAAATCCTGGGCGCCGCCCAGGTTATTGGTTTGAAAAAAATCGGTAATGAAATTTCTTGCGCTAGCCGCTGCAAAATAGGTTTCAGTCTCTTGTAGAGAAGTACCCAGCATCGCTGTAAGCGAGTGAATATCACCTAACCGTTTCGTATACGTCAGATAATTTTCAAATGACCAAAATCTTTCCTGATCGTCACGTACCCTTGCCGTACCCCTCTCATTAGGAGAATTTACATAGGTTGGCGTTTGTGGAGCAGGGCGCCCATCATAACGTCTGCGTTCGCGATCCAACATATTGACGCCAACGGTTGAACGCAGTTCCAGACCTTCTGCCAGTGTGATGTTTGCATAGATGCTTCCCAGTAAATTTTTGCTGTTAAGTCCATAGGTATTTTTCGTCATTTGATCGACGGGGTTTTGCCCGCCTTCAATGGATGCAGAATAGTTTTTATTATGTGAGTAAACTCCATTCGGATATTGAACAGGAAGTATGGGAAGCCCTTCCGTAATCATACGGACAGAATTAAGTCCCCCCGTACCAAAATCTACAATGTTCTCTTGTTGAACATTATAGCTTAGGGATCCTCCTACTTTAAGCCAGG
>JACMJX010000344.1 GCA_014380425.1 Chitinophagaceae bacterium
ACTTTAAAACATGGTTCGAGCCTATCAAGGCAGTAGAGCTGAAAGAGAATGTTTTGGTGATCCAGGTACCCAGTCAATTTTTTTATGAATACCTTGAAGAACATTACGTAAATTTATTGGCAAAGACTTTGCGAAGGGTATTGGGTAAAGATGCTCAACTCGAATACAGGATTATGGTTGATAGCGGCAATCACAAGAACAAGCCGCTTACAATGGATGTTCCTGCACAAGGTTATAAAACATTTTCAAACAACGAAATGGATTTCCCACTGGTCATAAACAATCCCGTTAAGAACCCTTTTGTAATACCGGGTCTTAAAAAGATGCAGATTGATCCCCAGTTAAACCCTATTTATACGTTCGATTCTTTTGTAGAAGGAGATTCTAACCGTGTTTCAAGAAGAGCGGGTAAAACGGTAGCTGAGAAACCGGGTGCTAACTCCTTCAATCCACTGGTTATATACGGAGGAGTAGGTTTGGGTAAAACACATCTCGCTCAGGCGATTGGTAACGAAGTGAAGAGAACGCAGCCACACAAAGTAGTTCTTTATGTAAGCTCGGAGAAATTCATCAACCAGTTTATGGATCATGGCCGCAACAACGCCATCAATGATTTTATTCATTTTTACCAGTTGATCGATGTTCTTATAATCGATGATGTTCAATTCTTCAATAGGGCTGAGAAATCACAGGATGCTTTCTTCGCGATATTTAATCATCTTCATCAAAGTGGCAAGCAGTTGGTGCTTACTTCAGACAAGCCGCCAAAAGACCTGGAAGGAGTGCAAGAGCGCCTTCTAAGCAGGTTCAGATGGGGTTTAAGTGCCGACATACAGATTCCGGACTACGATACTCGTATCGAGATATTGGAGCGTAAAATGAAGAATGACGGTCTTGAAATGCCCAAGGAAGTTGTTAAGTATCTGGCCTATAATATCAATAGCAACATACGCGAGCTGGAAGGAGCCCTGATATCCCTTTTGGCACAATCTTCGCTTAACAGGAGAGAAATTGACCTTGATTTGGCAAAGAAAGTCCTGCGTAATTTTGTTAAAACTTCTTCTAAAGAAATTACTATAGAAACCATACAAAAGATGGTTTGTGATTACTTCGACGTCTCCTACGATAAATTGCTTCAGAAAACGCGTAAGCGGGAGATCGTTCAAGCCCGCCAGATTACAATGTACCTGGCTAAAGCCTTCACTAAAAACTCTCTTAAAACTATTGGCGAACATTTCGGCGGACGTGACCATACCACAGTAATTCATAGTTGCCAAACTGTCAAGGATCTGATGGACACTGATAGCCTGTTTAATGAAAATGTAATGGAATTGCAGCAGAAGGTTCAGCTGGCTGCTATGTAAAGGAGCCAACTCTTGAAATAATCCCCTAAAAAACTTTTCAATTACTAAGGATAATCCCTATTTTTGCCACCCTGAAATAGGGTAAAGGAGAGATGCCTGAGTGGCCGAAAGGAACGGTTTGCTAAATCGTCGTACGGGTTACACTGTACCGTGGGTTCGAATCCCACTCTCTCCGCAGAAGGGGACTGATCATCAAAAACATGATCGTCCCCTTTTTCGTTAGGGCCTAAAACGCCCGCTAAGCCTGTAATAAGTGGAAAATTAAATTCATTTCAGCGATTCGAAATGACCCATTTTCCAATCAAACACCATTCCTTCTGGAAACATCAGTTTTTGTAAATCCTCCTTTAGCTTAATATCGCCAGAATCCGTTATTTAGCACCCGGCTTCTTCAAATCTCCAATAGAAGAGGCAATTGTCAAGATCCTTGGTAAGATCAGGGCTACGGATCCAAGTACAGCACTTATCTGTGCAAGATAACTTTCTGCCGCAATGGAAAGAAAGAAAAGCAGTGCCACTATTACAATTAATAATGGAAGCTGCCAGCTATTCCATCGCCCTTTTTTTATTTTTGACATTTGACCTTTTTCAAGCATAGATCCATCATATTCACTTAGAATAAAATTGGCAAATGATGGAGAATAGATCTTCAAGTAAGGCTCGATTTCTATGAGTCCTAGATAATAAAGCTTTGCCATAACTTTCCTATCGCCTTGATTTACAATTCCGTCTTGCGCCAGGTCGAATAAAAAGCTTTTTTCGTCATTTATCAGCACCTTTTTATCAGCAAATTTCTGATCGGTTATTTCTTCATCAGGAAGTGCATGCCAATAAGATAAGTGCAGTAAAACATTAGCATCTTGAATTTTAATAATATCATTTTCCTCATCTATTCTGTTACCTCTGCTCTGCAACTCTGGAGTATTTTCTTTGTTTCTTAGTGGCGTGAACGGTTGAGTCAAAGAAGGTAACGCATGAATAGTTGACGAACGGGCGCCTGTATAACTTAATGGAAGATAGAATATTTTCTCAGGTATTTGAAGTAGTGCCCTCCATAATAGCCACACGAATAACATGATGATGGCAACAGTAAGTATTATAGAAACGAAAGTTAGAAATGGCGGTTTACCGTTACCGGATGATTGATCTGGTTGGGTGATAAGCCGGTCTCCATTCCGTCTAAAAGAATTGGGCGATGGGAATAGTTCTTTAACTTTAAAGGGCTTGTCAATTACTTTTGCAACAACCATTTTATCATCATGTATAAAAAATATCGAATCTAACCGGTTGGGTTGACTGGTAGCTAAACCCTTGTATTTAACAATGTCATTTCCCCAATAGTAAATTAACCCTGAGTAAAAATAGTTATCCAGCCTGCTGAAATAAGGGCCTTCCGATTCAAGGCTATCAGGTGATCTTTGAAGCCATGCTACATGCTTTTTTTTAGCTTCCCAGATTTTTGAGGTATCGGTATTTGATGCATAATTATCACCTCGGGGTTTAAATTGCTCGTCTTCTATTTCCTGTTTCAATAGTGCTCTTGTGCGCAGGATATGCTCATGGTTCAACTGATCCTTGAATATCTTTATCGAGGGTAGTATTGCAATATTTAAAAAAAGCAGCAATAGAAAAGCTTGGTAAAGCCCGTAATGCCGGTTAAATAATAGATTCGACAGCATAATTTTCAGCTTACTGTTTAGCGTACCGTTCTTTTTATCGTTATACAATCCAACGCGTAGCGCATTGAAAAAACGATCTTTCTTTGTACTGAAGAATAACAAACATATAACTATAGCAAAAAATAAAATCATGGTATAGATCTTATCATAGTTGTTATCAATAATTGCCATAAATATTAATACGAAACCTAGTAGTATGAGTGTTAAAAATACACCCTCAGCCTCCGTTATTCCTATATGTTTGTTTTTACGAAGCTTATGATATATAATAAAATAACAGCAAGTTGTTGAAATGGCATACCAAAGAAACGTTAGTGTTATAGAACTTCCAGCGATGAGCCAATAAATATTAAGTACACTAAAGACAAAGAGCAAGAGAATTAAAAAAAACAGGTCGGGTGGTGCTATATTTAATGGACTTAACCAACTAAAAAAGAAGGGTTTTGCTTTAACTATCTTGTATCTGGTCTTGTCTAAGCCAAAGATGAGGTGTAAGACGATGATATAAAATAGGAAAGCAACAATGCAGGTAAATGAAAAAATGAACACCATTGCGGCAAAAGTTAGCAGCGCTGCGTGATCATACATTACAACAATATGCCAATCATTCGATAATGGCTGAACATATGCCGCGTAATGTTTATCCTCATATGTTAGATCGAGGTATTCCGTTGCACCGTTAAGTACATACGATTTCAGTGTATTGTCCTGGCATTCTGTAAATAGATTTTCGTTCTGAACTTTTCGGGTATCAGAATGGAATTGAACTCTCCCCTTTTTGTCTATGATAGCGAAAGTGTAATTGCCGGGCATGATGGGTTCTATTACCGAAGTGGGAGAAGCCGTAATAACTATGATCTTTTTATTCGAACTATCTACTTTGGAAAAAACTATTTCTAACTTCCCGGTTGCCCTGGATTTTATGGACTGATTGTATACACCCAGGTTCGTATACTTTTCATTTTCAAGAGCCCCTTTGAATATGGTGTAGTATTCCCGATGAGCGGAGGAAATGGGAATACCCGGGTCATATTCTCCATATCGATCGTTTTCTGTAATGATGCTGGTTATGTTTCCACTGCTATCTAATTCTATATATTCATTAAAGGGTGTATATGCTGAGTCATTAAATTGACCGACAGCTGGTATTAAAGAACTGGAAATGCAGGATGTTTTCTCAGCATCTATTGAGTCCATCAGTTGCAAGATAGTATTGCGTTCTTTATTAAAATTAGCTGATATATTGTGTGATAAGGACTTTAGTGATTTTTTGAGCTGCAGTTTCTCTGTTGCCAGAAATTGGAAACCTGTAATTATCATAAGCGTTAGCAACCCGACACTAAAGATAAATGCAAAGGAAGCCCATTGTACGTCCCTTCTATGCAGCCTTTCTTCTTTACTTAAAAGAAATAATTTTAGAATGGGCCAAAAAGTAATCAGCAGCATAATTACTCCGCTCAAAAAGATCAGCAGCCAATAAGACACATGTCGGGATTTGGCGTTATACGTGCTTTCAAGTATTAATCCAACAAGTGATATATCTACTTCATCTGAAAACCTTTTCTGATAGTAAAATACATAATAGGCTTCTCCCTGTATTTGGTCTTTGTAAATACCTGCTCCCTTTTTTTTAAGTGAATCAGGAACTATGTAATTGCTGAGTCCTATTCTCGATTCATCCAATACCCGCATATTAGGGTTTCCAGGCAAACTATCGCAAGCCGCGGATAAATTGATGGTAGTGTTACCTGTTGAAACTTTTTTAGAACATGGAGAACTCTGCAATAAGAAAATATCATCAAAGAAATCATAGTCTTTTAGATTTTTTGTCAGGTTTTCATAGGTTCCGGAAAAGTTCAGCACTTTTCTTTTCGGTGAATCTTTTGCTTGGATAACGTTCAAAGAGACTTTATGAAGATATAACTCATCACATGTCCCAACATCATCTGTTGTAATGTTAAGAAATGGATCTTTGGATTTTTTATAAGGACCGGGTTTACATTGCATGGTATCAAAACCATCTGATGGTTTTAGTTCTTCTAGATAGATAGAATTAATACTGCCATTTTCATTATTTACAATACTATCGATCAAATAACTTGAATCCAGATAATAATTACGGAAGTATCTTAATGGGGAAGATTTTAATGACGTTGTATAATGAGTATATTTTTCCGTTAAGTTTTGGGCGAGGGTTCGCATTTTCTGTATACCTGTATGTCTGAGTTTTTGTTCGTTAGAAGGTATAACTATTAGAAAATAATACAGCATTAATCCTGTTATGATGCTGAGCAATAGTATAATAGGGAGCTTATTTTTCATATTGTTACATGAAATTTTAGTAAACTATATATTCTTACTATAATCGGAGAGCCGGATTAATGAGCGTTTGCAAAGGGTGCGCGATAAATACAATTGATTGGAAGATTACCAGCAGAAATTCATAGGCATTGGTTTGATAAGGCTATTACAAGTTAGGTATAAATGCTTAATATACAATTATTTTTTGGATACATTAGTAATGAGAATGATACATATGTTATCATATTTAATATCGGTAGGGTAGTATTCAGTGGACGGTTTATGTGCCTGAGATTTCACCCATGCAGTTAATCATTATTAACTTTTGCTGCCTTGGTACATCTGCTTTTTTTATCGCGGTAACCGCTTCCCTAAAAAGGATCATACCCGAAAATAGTAAATGATATAACTTTCAAATTGAAGGTGCGAATTTTTCTATACAGTTACCCCAGGCTGCAGATGTACACTTGGTTGGAATTTAAATCAGTACTCTAAATAAATTATTCATTCGTCAATATAACCTTTAAGGTTTTCTCCGTAGCAGCATTTTGAAAAGCATCATAAGCAACTAGTATATTTTCTAGTGAAAACCTATGGGTGATCAATTTGGCGGGATCCAATTTTTTAGATACAACCGTTTTTAACAACATAGGTGTGGTAACCGTATCTACAAGGCGGGTGGTAATGGTAATATTTTTTGACCACAGTGTTTCCAAATGCAGATTCACGCTTTTGCCATGAACACCTACATTGGCAATGTGTCCTCCGGCACCAATAATAGATTGACAGAATTCGAATGTAGCAGGAATGCCCACTGCTTCAATGGCCACATCTACCCCCTTGTTTTCAGTAAGACGCATTATTTTTACAATAGCATCCTCTTTAGTGCTATTAATGCTATGAGTAGCTCCCAATGCTTTAGCCACCTCCAGCCGGTTATCATCAATATCAATCAGGATGATTTCTGCCGGGGTATAGAATTGAGCCGTGATGAGGGCTGCCAAACCTATTGGCCCGGCTCCTACAATGGCTACTGTATCACCCGGCTTTACCTGTCCATTTAAAACACCACATTCAAAAGCTGTAGGTAAAATATCGCTTAACATTACCAAGGCTTCTTCGTCTGCATTTTTGGGAACGTGGTACAGGCTGTTATCGGCAAAGGGTATCCGCACATATTCTGCCTGAGTGCCATCTATTAAATGACCCAATATCCAGCCACCTTTTTCACAGTGAGAATACATTCCTTTTTTACAATAGGTACACTTGCCACAAGAGGAAATACAGGAGATCAACACCCGGTCGCCTTTTTTAAACTCTGTTACAGCACTGCCGGTTTCTTCTATAATACCAACCCCCTCATGCCCCAAAATTCTACCTTCGGTTACCTCAGGTACATCGCCTTTCAATATATGCAGATCCGTTCCGCAAATAGTTGTCTTGGAGATTTTCACGAGAGCATCGGTGGGTTCCAGAATAGACGGCTTCGGCTTTTTCTCCCATGCCTTTTTGCCGGGACCATGATAAACCAGCGCATTCATTTGAAGAGCCGTTTTTGAACCCGGAGATGCCATAATTTTGACGGGCGCAGGCCCTTGTAAACTATTTATCATATTGTTGAATTATATCTGCTGGCTATTTAACCAGCAATAGTGTAAGGTACTCTTAGTAAATAGGAAAAAGTGTTAAACGATCGCCCACTCAAACAGTTACAGTTCCATCTCCCTTCTAAATAGGTGAATTATACAAGGTAATCCTATAGTTATGTAACGTTTATCTACCTGAGCAGACGAATCCTTACTTAATTTGAACTGCTTAAGTAAACCAATCCAGGCAATGAAAAAAGTAATTCTTTTAAAAGGCGGAATTTACTATTGCTATTGCCGAGTAAATCCTCCACCCACTTATAACCAGCGAAACTAAATAATCGTCTCCAACCTAAGATTACCCTTCGATGCTGCTCCCGTGGTGAAACTTGCAGCGGCTGACATGGGGCCGCCATTAATTAACGGATATCGAACCGTATAATCGCCATGAAAAGCCTTGAAACGAAGCATGCCATCTCCATTGGTCTCAAGCTTTAAATTGGTTTTCCATTGCTCATGTATCAGTTTCTTAACCCTGTGGTACACGGGTTTCAGTTCGTAAGAGGTAGAATCATCTACTTTCCATTCCACTCCCATACCCATAAAACCCCAGAAGATAAATGCTTCTACAGACGGATGCCCAAAAGCACAGGTAAGATACTGCTCTACAAAATCTGCCTGTAGCAGGTCGATCTGCGCCTGGGTATAAACAGGTGCATTGCTGTTTTCGAAGCGTTCTGTGATAAAGTCGCCGTTTACTGCAGTGCCTTTGATCCCAGACTTTTTAAGGTGATCTGTCTTAGCCCAGAACTCGGTAACATGCAAGGGCAGTCCTGCTTTTGCCATTTCACTATAAAACGCCATCTGATCAGCGGGCTTCTGCCAGCCGTCATGGCATTGCAAGCCTAGTGCATTTGGATGGTGACCTGTCGTTCGAAGGCGTTGAATAAGTTCAATATAACGTTGCCGTTGTAATTGCGGAGTAACGTCGATACCTGTATTCGATTTAAGGGGTTTGGGCCATGGCAGCTCCAATCCATAATCATTCAGCGTGTATACAGCATCGGCATCTTCACTCCTTACTATCTGCATAACAAAGGAGATATAGTCGGCCATATCATCCACGTTTTCAAAATGAGGCCATTGTCGTTTCGATAGATTCTTCAATGCTGGTTCCCACAACATTTCATTTACGGCATCCCATACTTTCACCTTTCCCTTGAAGCGGCCTACAAGCTGGCGAAGCCTCACTTCCAGAAACTTAAGCTGTGTAGGGTAATCGTATCGTTTAAGCCATTCCGGTATCGCCTTTTCAACCGGCCAGAAAAGCGGGTGGCCCTTTACCGTTAGCCCGTTCGCATTTCCCCAGTCAACAGTGTTCGCAAATCCATCGTAATAAGGCTCGCCCTGGTACTCCTCGGTTTTTGCCATGTTGTTTCTTGGACGCTCCGTCCAGTAGCAGGTGGCATTCACCGTATTAAGTGCATCGGAGAACAACCTGCGATACTGTCTCAGTTTTTCACTATCTGCGCCTTCCTGCCGGAAGATCTTATCCATATCGGGATTGCAGTCACCAAAACTGAACGAATGTCTTTGCTGCACAATTTCTACGGGGGTATGTTTAACGGGTTTGCCATTGGATGCAAGCAGTTGAATCTCCATGTCAGACATGCGTATCTGCGGAATATCCTGCCTTGCCTTGGATAATACATCATCGTCTTCCGCAGCACGCATTCTGAGCCAGTCTCTTCGCTTGGGAGAAATGCGGTGCGAATCTGCCAATAACCAATGTGGCATTACCGAAAGCGCGATGCCGGAAGTTCCTTGTTTTAAAAACTGCCTTCTATTATTCATGCTGATTGAGTTTTTATTTTTCTGCCCTGATCCACCTGCCGCCATAAGCTTCCAGTTCGATAGCGTTCGGGTTTACTTTCTGGCCGGTAAGTGCATCTGTGAAGGATTTGTATTGATAACGTGTGCTGCTGAATGCTACCCGTTTGTTCTGGTCGTCGTTGAGCAGGAAGTAA
Source organism: Chitinophagaceae bacterium (assembly GCA_014380425.1). Taxonomy (GTDB): domain Bacteria; phylum Bacteroidota; class Bacteroidia; order Chitinophagales; family Chitinophagaceae; genus JADCRZ01. Next base: position 8,958 of record JACMJX010000344.1, read on the forward strand.
TGATCTGCCCCTGGCGCAGCCTGCCGGTATATGATAGCGCCGGGGCAACTATAGGGCGACTTCCAGTTCCCCATTGCATGCTTGAGTGTCCAGCGCTCCATAAAGCTATTGTTTTTACCTTTCATGGAAAAGGAAGCATCGGCTGCTAGTATCAATGCCTGGCCTCTACCCAGCTTGTTCTCCGTCACGGAAGCTAAGCCGTTCTGGAACCGTTCCACCACCGAAGCCGTTGTGGGTTTTAACTCCAGCACAAATCCATTAAGCAGCTGTTCGCCGATCTTAAAGGGAACATTATTCGAGTATTGAAAGTCTGCAACGGAAGCCCCGAAAACCTGCTCGAAGCCGGAACCTTTCGAAGTATTCAGCACCTTGCCTTGCTCATTCCACCAGCCACCGGGCGCATCGAGTACCAGCCTTCCACCTTCGGTAACGTATTTTGTAAGCAAGGGGAATAAGTCTTCATTAACTGAAACCTGTGCCGGCATATAGATTACTTTGTACCGCTGTGCCAGGCCGTTCCTGATGTCTGACGCAGTAACGTATTCAAAGGGTATATTGGCATTGATCAGCGCTCTGCTGATGCCTACCCTGGCCATTATAGGATAGTTCTTGAAATGTGTACGGTTAGGCCCTGCAACCGCTGCCCAAATGGCTTCATTGTCCCAGTTTACAAAAACACCAACATACGGCTCCTTATGTGCTTTCCATAGTTCATCCCTGTATCTATCAGCTGCTTTAGCTATGTTTCCCGCCCTTATGGCGCGTTCTCCTGGTTCGTTATTTCTGTCAAGAAGTGCATACTCGCCCGACTCCCAGCCTGCCTTACGTGCATTCCACGACCATAAGCCTGCTCCTTTAAAGCCACCGGCAAGGTAAGACAGCAGTAGTTGTGTTATTGTTCCGGAATTAACCGTAAAGCCGGCCGTTCCATCCTGGCCTTTTCTGTCCCATCCCTTGCCGCCACTGAACTGTTGCGGACCTCCCGTACTTTCCCATGTGGCAGCCCAGCCTCCCTTGAACCAGTCTGTACATAAGGAAGATTGCATATAAATGGGCCGCGTTACTTCATAATCCAGTTCTTCATAATGCCAGGCCAAATGAATGGAAGGGTAGAAAGAGCCTACATTTTTCATTACTTCGGCTATGCCCTCCATATCCGTTGCGCGGGCAGCGAAGGGGAGAAACAAACCCATTTCACCTCCTGCCCGCACGGGTTGTTCCGGAAAATCACTTTTGATATTGGCGGCGATATTCTTTAGGTACATATCTGCTTTAAACCGCAGAATATCCTTCACCCTACCATATTCCCGTCCTTCGGAGGGAATGATTTCATCTGTTCCCGGAGTTACCGATATCAGAGGGTCTTTATCGAAATCATCCCAACTTTTATAAGGCAATGGTGTAATTCCTACCTCATACAGGTTCCAGGCCTTCGCCAGGTTGTCGATCGATTGGTACTTTTCTTTTATCCATTGCCGGAATAAACGAATATCGGTGGGGCGCAGATAAGCATCTGCGCTGTGTTTATAAGTGAATGAAGGACTGTGCTTCGTCTGCTTCCACTTATCCCAATGTTTCCATAGCACCTTATTCTGGTACTCTTTCATCTTGGGATGTTTTCGTATTTCCGGCATGGGGAGATTAGCGGGTATGCCTAGCTTCAGCAAAAGTTCTTTTGTAATGGGCTCCCAACCGCCTTCTCCATACCAGAAAGGAATAATACCTTCTTCGAGAGCGATTCGTAAGATCTCCCGCTCTGGCCACTCGGGGGTATCCATCGTCTGCTTAAGATTGGTGAAGCCCAATTCTTTCATCATCCTGAAATGCTTGCGCATATCCTGCTCCGTGCACCCGGCCCAGGGCAGAAAGACCACGCCGAAAGGCATCGGGGCTATCTGCCTGAACTTTTCCTGCATGGGGCTTGCATGCAGGTTGTCGTATATGGCAGTTAGGTATTCGTCTCGCTCCTGGGCTCGTAGAGGCCCAGCCAGTAAGGCTGCAAGCACTAGCAGGAGAAATGGTTCGGCGCGGCTTATTAATAGCTTCATGATATCGATTTACTTTATTACTTCTATGCTTGAATTCCTGATCTCGTATTTACTGATCCCTTGGCTGGATGAACTGGCCAGGCGATTACTCAGGTACCCGCCTTGTATCTTGTTTCCCCAGAACACGCTGAATTCCGTTTGCCTTGCTTTGTCGTAATTCATCCGGTGAATACGGGCTGACCCGTTTTCTATCCGCTCGGGATGCGCCCATAACAAAGGAGTTGTATCCGTTTGCGGCCATTGAATGTTCAGGTTCTCGATTACCAGGTTCCTGATATTCTCGGCTACAATCGCTGCCCTTGCTCCCACTGCTTCGGGATGCTCTTTTATTTTAGGAAATTGCGCACTTCCAGAGCCTGCCACCATCGGTAGCGGATCTTCTATCATAGGGTATCTGAGCGTGATGTTCTGAAGCTGAATATTCTCGATCAGTCCGCCTTCATAACTGGTTAGCAGAATCCTGCCTTCGGTTTCACATACAAAATTGGAGATAAGTACATTGCGTATGATGCCGGGCTTACTGTCTGGTTGTAAGCCATTCACCATTATCTGGATAGGCCGGTTGAATATAAGGGGTGCATTCGTGTTGGATACTATATTTGAAATGGTGATGCGGTCGTATACTGCGCCGTCTTTCACATAAATGCCTATGGCCCGGGACGACTTGTTGATGATGCAATTACTGAAGGTGATATCGGTCATGTCTTTATTAGACTCGTTACAACCCATTTTTAGCCCGACACATAAGGTTTCAAGAATACAGTTATTCACCGTTATCCTATTGCAGGAACGGCTGTCTTTCGTGGTCTTCAGGCAAATGGCATCATCGCATGTTTTTATATAGCAGTCGGAAACGATCACATCATTACAGCCTGTTATGTCGATACCATCGGAATTGGGGCTGTAGATATTATTGTCGATATTGATACCTCTTACTTTAACTACATCGGAGTTATACAAATGCAGGTTCCAGCCTCCGCCAGTCCTTATGGTAATATCCTGTATGCTTACATTGAAACAGCGGTAGATCTCAATGAGGGGGCTCACCTTTCTCGGTTTTGCCAGTAGCCATCTGGGTATCACCATTTGTCCTTTATCATCCTTTTCCCACTCTTTCCAGAACGCCTGCCCGTTACCGTCAATAGTGCCTTTTCCTGAAATCATCAGGTTAGAGGCGCTGTCGGCAAATAGAAGATGGTAAGGCTGCCGGTCGATATTATGTCCCCAGGTTACGGAGTCATAATCTTTTATATTGGGAGAACCGAGCAGCGTGGCCCCTGCTTCCACCTCGAGGTTGATATTGGAACGTAAATGAATGGTTCCGCTCATAAAAACGCCCGGGGCAGGTATGATCACTTTTCCACCTCCTTTTGCAGCCACCTGGTCAATCGCCTTCTGAATGCTTTTGGTAGCAAGTGTTTTGCCGTCTCCTTTCGCACCAAAAGATAAGATAGAGACCGCCTGCTGTGCGGTAACTGTAAAGCTGGTCATAGATATACCAATCACCCATAGCATCTTGCGCATTTCTTTTCTCATTGCTTGCTTCTTTTAGTAGGTTTAAAATTTTCTTTGGTAATAATCGCCTCCACAAGCAGATGTTTTACTTCTGTTGAGTCGATTAACCGGGAGGCCTCGCTTTCCCAGGCATTTACTTCCGCGATGCGACCGCTTTTTACCTGCTTTAAAGAAATCAGGGTTTTACCAGGCAGGCCATACGGAAAGGTAAATTGATTCAGGTGGATGTCTGCCGCTTGCTGAACGCGCAGGGCACAACCCCAGGCAGGTAGTATTCCTTTAAGCGTATCCCATGTAAGCTTAATGTTCTGCATCCGCAGGCCTTTTATGCGATCGATATTCATGATATCGGTAGCACGCCTATCTGGCAAGGCTTCGGCTTCCATAGTGATGTCGATATTTTCCAATACGATATTTTCCAGTGGTCGCTCCTCAAATCCCATCAGAGAACTGGTGCCCGCACCGCGTGCAATTACGTTTCGTATCGTTACATTTCTTATCTGGCCTAACCTGGATTGTGGGGTTCTTTTCAGAACAACCATCCTTATGGGATCACCATCTCCCCACCAGTTGAAATGCCGGCGCGTGCACGTCATTACAAGATCGGTAAATAATACATTCTCCACTGTTGCCCCGTCTCGTACAACTATATTGATGCCCCTGTTGCTATTGATCACACAATTGCTGAAGATGATATCTTTAAAATTACCATGGCTCTCAGTGCCTATCTTCAATGCGGAAGAGGAGGACGCTAAGGTGCAATTGTTAACCACTATATTTCTGCAGTCGCTGAACTGGCCTTTTCTTAATGTCGATTTCAGGCAGATAGCATCATCTCCTGTTGAAATATAACAGTTGCTGACCCTTACATTACTGCATCCATCGATATCGATACCATCTGAATTCACTCCCTTTTCTAAGCTGGAAAGGATTGTTACGCCATCGATAACTATACCATCCCCGTTACCCAAATGAACGCTCCAGTCGGGCGAATTCTGTACGGTAATGCCCCTGATATCGATATTTCTGGCATTATTGATAAAGACCATTCTCACCTTTGGCTCTTTCACGTAGAATTGCTTCATGAGTATGCCGGCAGCTTTAGCAATAGCCGTTTCCCGATCGATGAATGCGTCTACCTTTTTCAGATCTTCCCAGGTATGCGCTGCCTGACCGTCTAGTGTTCCCTTTCCAAGTAAACTTACATTGCTTACATGATCACCGTAAAACAGGCAGGTCTCATTGGGCGAATGGATCTGGTCGTCCGCTTCATACTTTACCCTGGGTTTCAGGAAGTGATCGGGGTTGCGGGAAGCGTAAACCGTTGCTCCGGCATCGATGTAAATATTAACATTGCTCTTCAGGTACAACTGTCCTGAGGTGTACCCGCCTGGAGCGAAGTACACGGTGCCTCCTCCTGCCAGTGCGCAATGATCGATCGTTTTTTGAATGGCTGCCGTGCAGATGCTGTCTTTAATGCCGGCAGCACCATACATACTTACAGGATAAATGCCTGTCGCTACCGGCTGCGCTTCTAGAACCAACTGGGTTTCGATGGTAAATATAAGCGTCGATAAAACAACACTTGCTTTTCTAAAATTCATCTTTCTTTTGTTATTGTCATACAATCCTTCTTGATCCATCATTTTTGAACGTTTCTCCAAACAGTTACTTCCCCTGGCGCTATCCTGGCACCTCCTGTTATGATTGTGGCAGTTGTAGGAATGGGCAGATCGGCCGGGGCAGACGTGTAGTTTACCGCTACCCAGTAACCGTCTCTCCATTCAACGAATACATAGTTCGGCAGGTTGAGGATGGAAGCTCCTGCAGACAAGTAAGCCTTTCTTAAAATCTGTTTTTCCATCTCTCCGTCCAGGCTTTGTACGCCTATATAATGCACCGTACCCCTTCCTATCTTGTTTTTAACGGCAGCAGTGGTTCCTTTATAGAATTGATCGCCGTATGTCGCAAGAACTTCAGTACCGCTTTTGGGCGTCAATTGATCTCCCCATATATTCCATAGATAATCCTTACCATCCATCTTCAGCGTTCCGTTAACCCCCGGCGCCAGGTGATCGTAGGAGTTGATGGTGGCACCGATCAGTTCATAAATAGGCTGCTGTAAGAGTGCTTCCCACAAATGCCCATCGTTGTTCTTCATTCCCGTTCTGCTGGTAAGTATCAGATGCCCGCCGGCTTTTACATAGGCGGTCCATTTCCTAATAAGATTTGAATCGGTCATTTCAAAAGCGGGTGCTACCATAAAGGGGTATTTCTTTACATCGAAACTGTCCGTTTCCTGTAGAAAATGAACGCTGGCTCCCAGCGTTTTCAGGTTTTCGTAATACAGGTAATAATGCTTCCAGGAATCCCAGGCATTAGTATGCTTAGAGGCCTCCATGCCTAATAGGTTTTCCTGCTTCCATAAGAAACCTGTTGCCCGGGAAGCGACTGCCTCAGGTACTGCTTTTTCCGCATCGCTTGTTTTTGGTAGCCCGGCTATCTCGCGGATGGCCGTCACGTATTCGCTGCCTCCTGGTGAAACAGTGATGCCATCTGGTTCCATGATCCCTTTATGGAACTGTTCGCCTCCAAACAATGGCTGGCGGAAACGATAGGTGCATACGAATCTGTCACCTAAACCGAAGCTATGCCAGATCCACATTTTAACGGCCCCGGGCAAGGGCTGCGAATTCCACTGCCCCCAATTGATCTGGCCTGGCTGCAGCTCCATGATACCTGTATAGCCTTTTATGGAACGGGCAAGTTCACTGGAAAAAGCCAGTTCCATTCCACTACCCAGCCGTGGCGCCAGCGCTCCTTTCGGATAGTCGAGAAATGTGCTAAGCAGGTACATGGTATGGGCTGCGAAATCAAGATCCTTCCTGCTTCTGAAAAGATCTACCGATGGTAGAAACTTGTAATAGGCAAAGTTGGTGGTGATCCACTGCGTGGATGACATCTTTCCCCTTAGAAAACTGGACTGAAACCGGAGGCCTGCAGCAAGGGCATCTGCATTATAACGTTGAAAGTCTAATAGCGCATGTGGGTTTACGGAGTGGGTCTCTTTGGCATTGGGTATGCGGATCTGCCCGAAGCTATTGTAGCTAAAGCTCCAGAACGAAGCGCCCCAGGCACTGTTCAGGCTATCAATCTGCACGTATTTCTGCTGCAGCCATTTCCGGAACGAGGACTGCGAGAAACCGGAGTAATCGTACAGTCCCTCGAAATGGGGTTCATTATCCAGCTGCCATCCCCATATAGCGGGATGCTTACCATAACGTTCTATCATCTTACTTAGAATCCGCTGAACGTATTTCTGAAATACCGGGTTGGAGCCGTTCACATTCAACCGCATGCCATGCCTTACAGGATCGCCTTCTGCTCCAACAACCAGTATTTCCGGGTGCTTAAGGGTAAGCCAGACGGGTGGAGTGGCGGTTGGTGTACACATGATAACCTTTAGTCCATACTTAGCTGCCAGATCAACGCAGGTGTCTAGCCACCCAAACTGGTATTTTCCCTCCTCAGGCTCCATATTCGCCCAGGCAAATTCAGCGTAATGTGTAAAGGCAAAGCCCAGCTCTGCCATCTTCCTGATATCTCTTTCCCATTGTTCCTTCTTCCAGTGCTCTGGATAATAGTATGCTCCTATCGGCATGGTATGTCCAGGCAGGGCAGGGGCAGCGGGTTGAGCATGGATGATGTTGAATGGAAGATAAATAGAAATGAATAAGGTCAAACATCTTTTCATATAAAGCAATTGTTTAGGCAGAGGCCGGCAAACCGCGCAACTAATTGTCTCCGGCTGCGGATACCTTGATTGTAAATATCGGATGCTGCAAATCAGCGGGGGTTAACCGGGAAAGGTCGCAAATAACGTCTTTTCCTACCTGCTTCCACGGTATTTGCCTGCCCGATCCCAGAATTTCAATGCTGGATGAGGGCAATGGTTTCACATTCCTTATGGTGATAGTGGTATTGTATTCCGGAACAATGCAGTAAAGTTGTTTCCCCTTTCTGGTAAAGAACATCTCGACAAAGGCCTTTCCGTCCGTTCTCTTTTTAACCAGCTCATTCACATCATAGCCCGTTTGGTATTCACCTTTTTTTGCTGATGGCCGCTGGCCGCTGCTCCACTGTTTTTCTGTAGTGTGAGCGGTTGTCCCGAAAATCGCTTCTCCATTTACCGCCAGCCAGTTACCCATCTGCGTTAGCCTGTCTTCCATAATAACCGGAATTGTGCCATCCGCAGCAGGGCCTATATCCAGCAATAGGTTGCCGCCCTTGCACACTATGTCTGTAAGTATCAGAATCAGCTCATTGCCCGTTTTGTAATCCGCTAAACGCTCTACGCGGTTATAACCGTAGGACTCACCCATTCCCCGGCTCTCTTCCCACACTACGTTCTTATCCAGCCCCGAGCCATATTCCGATGTGTAATATGTAGCCGCATGTTTTTTTCTGGTGTTTCTGCCCCATCGATCGTTCACCACGATATCCTTCTTTACGGGCGACTCGTTAAAAAGCCATGCAAGCAATTCCGGGCTTCGCCAGGCAGTGTCTTCCAGTACCCATTCGCCATCGGAGAATATCACCGAAGGCTTGTATCGTGTCACCAGGTCTTTAAACTGCGGCATCATTACTTTGTCTACGTACTCCGCCGGGTTTTTCAGATACAAAGGATTGTACCATTCCAGTAAAGAATAATAGAAGCCCATTTTCAACCCTGCATTTCTAACGGCTGTTGTGAGATCTCCGAGTACATCTCTTTTGGGCCCGGTCGTTACTGCATTCCAGGTCCTTCCCCAGGAAGCATCGGCCTCTTTGCTGGGCCATAGCGCAAAGCCTTCATGATGCTTGGATGTAAGTACTACATACTTCGCCCCTGAATTCTTAAAGATATTGGCCCATTGCACGGGATCGAATAACTCGGCCTTGAACTGAGGGGCAAATTGATCGTAGGTAAAATCTTTCCCGTAGATCTTATCATGAAAAGACTTAACTGCTTTATGATTATGGCGGCTGGTATCATTATAATTGCACCAGTACCATTCAGAATATCCATCCGGGATCACGAGCGAATAAGACGGTACGGCATACAAGCCCCAGTGAATGAAAATGCCAAACTTGTCCTGGTGAAACCATTCAGGGATCTTTCGTTTGTTCAGCGACTCCCAATTAGCCGCATACTGCTGCGCCTGTAACTGAAACATCGTAAATAAAAGGATAGCTACAGTTAGCTGTACCTTTCTAATGAAATGAAGGTTCAACATATTGATTTATTTCTTCTAAGTTCGTAATTGTTGAAATAGTTATCTTGTATATACCCGCTCGATGAACTAAAGTATTATATGCAGAGCGATTCTACACCCCCAAAGCCGTTATGTTGCGGCACCGTTTTGCAACGGGGCGAAGAGGGTTAGAACTTGTAGCTGTATCCAAGCCTTATTACCTGCGTTTCCAGAAAGTCGTCGCTGGTATAGCGGAAGCCATTGCCTGCTACTTCTCTGCGGATCTCTAGTGTGTTCAGCAGATCGGTGGCATTCACAAAGATCTCGCCTCTTCCTTGCTGAATGCTTTTTTTAAGGCCAGCATCCACCGAAAAGCGGGAGTAGGTTTTCCCCTGTGGTATAAGATCGGGAGCGAGGTAAATGCCAGTGATCTGGGCTTCGGCCTTGCCGGGCAGGCGGAAAAGAGTATTCAGTTTAATGCTACCCGAAAACAACTCCTCCTTCTGCGAGGTATAAACGTTCCGCTCCGGGTATTCATTGATTACTGTAAAAGCATCGATCGTATTCTTGTAACCATTAAGGTTTAAATTGGCAACTCCCCATTTTGCGAAGTTCCTGGAGAAAACAATTTCAATACCTGTGTTGTAGCTTCTGCCGGCATTCTGGAAGATATTGTAGATAAGATTGCTTCCTGGTATGGTACTGCCTATCCTTGTTATCGTAGCGTCCATCAGCTTATGGTATGCGGCGGTATAGAGATACCCGCCCTGCCAGTTCGTTTTGTAGCCCAGTTCAAAAGTGCTGGTGAATTGTGGACGAAGATCGGGATTGCCTACTTTTATGATTTCAGCATCGTCATATTTGGGAAAGATGCGAATGTCTACCTCGTTCGGCCTGTCTACCCGGCGGCTATAGAAAGCGGAGAACTTATTAGATTCATTCAGTTTATAAGCCAGCCTTAAATTGGGGAAAGGCTGCAAGTAATTGTAGCCATCGCTTTCATACACGGGATGGCTGGCATTCACCTCATACTGAAGATCCACATATTCCACCCTCATACCTGCTTCCACTTCATAACGGTCGTTCTCGAAGATGTAATTGCCATATAAAGCAGGGATCGTTTCGCGGTAGGTAGCTTTACCACCGGCATTAACATCGAGCGGTGAATTGAGCCCTGGCTTGAACTGCATATTAGTTGGTATTTCCCGGATCCTGAGTTTCAACCCAGTCTCGAACCGGCCCGTCTTCAGGGGTTGCACATAGTCGATGTTCAAGTCGGCAACGTGTTCGTCTGACAATAGTTTAAAGGAGTCCAGCCCTGTATAGGTTGGCAGGATATTCGTAAAAAAGTATTTCTCGTCTTCCCTGTGAAAGGTATAATTCAGCCCGGCATTTATCATTCTACCCGGATGGCAGCATAAGTTTGCGCAGCCGGGTAGAAGGATAAATGCGGGGCTGAATTATACCTTTCACAGGGAAGA
>JACMJX010000345.1 GCA_014380425.1 Chitinophagaceae bacterium
TACTGAATAGTTCCGTAATAGCGTCTTTATCCTGCAAATGACTGAAAACTATACGACGTTGGTGAGTTGTGTTTTCTTTCGCTTTCGTAATTAATGGTTCCACGTAAATTCTTAGTGCTTTCGCTTTTGCAAGTGTGGTAGTGATCCTTTTGTAAGTGATCAACTGTATAGCAAGATTACTAAGTAATGCCCTTCTATGGGAAGCAGTTCTACTAAGATTGTTTACTTTGTCTCCGTGACGCATGACGTTGTGTTTTAATCTTGTACCGTGTCAGGAATTACAAGATGTGAAAAAATTATTATTCTTCCTCTACTTTGAGTTTGCTAAGATCCATGCCGAAGTGCAGGCCTCTTTCTACAAGTACCTGTTCGATCTCGGCAAGTGATTTTTGACCAAAATTCCTAAACTTCATAAGATCTTCCTGCTCGTAACCTACTAACTCGCTTAAAGAATTTATTTTGGCTGCTTTAAGGCAATTAAAAGCCCGCACGGAAAGATCAAGATCTTCTAGTGGAGTTTTCAGCACTTTTCTTAATTGTAAAGTCTGCTCATCCACCAGGTCTTCTTTCTTTTCTTCCTTGTTATCAAAGGTAATATTCTCGTCAGTAATGATCATCAGATGTTGAATCAAAATCCGGCTCGCCTGCTTTACTGCTTCTTCAGGATGGATGGTGCCATCTGTGCTAACGTCCATAAGCAGTTTTTCATAGTCTGTTCTTTGTTCAACACGAGTATTTTCAATACTGTACTTTACATTTTTTATGGGAGTGAAAATGGAGTCAATTGGAATATATCCAAATACGGCATCCTTCACCTTATTATCTTCAGCAGGCACGTATCCACGGCCCTTACCAATGGTTAATTCAATATCGAGCTTAGAAGAAGGATCCATAGTGCAGATCAACAACTCAGGATTCATCACCTGATAACTCTGGCTTCCTTCCTGAATCATCGTTGCAGTAAACTCGCTCTTGCCTTTTATATGCAAGGTGATTTTCTCATAAGGAACGTCATGATCCACCGTCTTTTTAAAACGCACCTGCTTTAGATTCAATATAATTTCTGTTACATCTTCTGTTACGCCTTTAATCGTTGCAAATTCGTGCTCAGCCCCTTCAATTTTGATACCTACGATAGCATATCCTTCCAGCGAGCTAAGTAGTACACGGCGTAAAGCGTTACCTACAGTAACACCAAATCCGGGCTCTAGAGGACGGAATTCGAATTGTGCTTCAAAATCAGTTGCTTTTTGCAAAACGATTTTGTCAGGTTTCTGGAAATTTAAAATGGCCATATTTAAACTTTCTGTTTTTGGTTATTATTTACTATACAATTCCACAATCAGTTGCTCCTTGATATTTTCAGGAACATTTTCTCTTTCAGGATATCCAATGAAAGTACCCGTCATTTCGCTCTCATTCCAGTCAAGCCAGCTAAACTTGGGATTTTTACCCTTGATTGCGCTGGTAAGTCCAGTTTTAGTAGCGGCTGAAGGCTTCAATTGAATGATATCGCCGGGTTGTAACTGGAAGGATGGGATGTTAGTAACTGCACCGTTCACCATTACATGCTTATGCGCAACAAGCTGTCGCGCACCACCACGGGAAGGAGCAATACCTAGGCGGTAAACAGCGTTGTCAAGACGTGCTTCCAGCAGTTTGATAAGGTTCTCCCCTGTTACACCTTTACGGCGGGAAGCTTCTTCAAACGTCTTGCGGAATTGACGCTCTAATACACCATAAGTGTATTTCGCCTTTTGTTTTTCGCGAAGCTGAAGTGCGTATTCACCCAAAGTTTTGCGCTTGCGGGCAGCACCATGCATACCTGGCGGGTTGCTGTTTTTGCTGAGCCATTTGCCATTACCTAGAATAGGTTCTCCGAAAATTCTTGAGATTTTGGTCTTAGGACCTGTGTAACGTGCCATATAAATTGTAGATTTTTAAGTTCCCGAAATCCAATCATCTAAAAATCTTAAAATTCGATTGGATCCGGCTTTTAAATATTAAAATTACATATCCCATCTCAATATGAATTTGGGATTTGATTATAAAAACAAATTATACTCTCCTCTTCTTAGGTGGGCGACAGCCATTATGAGGCAGAGGAGTAACATCTTTAATTTGCGTAATCTCGATACCAGAATTCGATAAGGCACGTATAGCACCTTCTCTTCCTGAACCTGGTCCTTTAACATACACATCGCAACGTTTCATACCGGCATCCAGTGCAACTTTCGCTGCATCGGAAGCAGCCATCTGTGCTGCATAAGGAGTGTTTTTCTTAGAACCCTTAAAGCCCATTTTACCGGCACTGCTCCAGGAAATTACCTGGCCCTGCTTATTGGTAAGGCTAATAATGATGTTGTTAAAACTTGCAGTTACGTGTGCATCACCGTATGCATCTACTTTTACAATTCTTTTCTTAGCAGCGGCCTTTGCGCTATTCTGCTGTTGTTGTGCTTTTGCCATTTTTTTTTTAAGAGGTAATCTCGTTTTGAATTTATCCTGTATAACAGGACCAGACCAATCCTAAACCTGCACCGGTCTCCGTAACTGATCTGAAATATTGGTGCATATACTGTATAGACTTTCTCGGATAACTCCGAGGAAACCCCAGTAAAATCTATTTCTTAGCTGCCTTCTTTTTACCGGCAACGGTTTTACGCTTTCCCTTACGTGTACGACTGTTAGTACGCGTCCGTTGGCCTCGAACTGGTAACCCTTTACGATGACGTAAGCCGCGGTAGCATGCAATATCCAATAAACGCTTAATACTCATCTGTACTTCACTGCGCAGCTGGCCCTCCACCTTAAATTCATTGGTAATAGTATTACGAATGGCATTCAGTTCATCGTCATTCCATTCATTAACTTTTTTACTGAAATCAATATTAGACTTCCCAAGAATATATTGTGCAGTAGCACGACCAATACCGAAAATATAGGTAAGCCCTATTTCTCCCCTTTTGTTTTTTGGTAAATCAACACCGGCAATACGAGCCATAGTTCTATTTTAATTTTCAATTTACAAAATACTCAA
>JACMJX010000346.1 GCA_014380425.1 Chitinophagaceae bacterium
GTTATTAAGTGTAGTAAAATGTGGATAACCTAAAAAACAAGAAAGCCCGCAAATCATTGATTTTGAGGGCTTTATGCAAAAAACTGGATGATAAAAAACCGATTCTGGCGGAGAGCGAGGGATTCGAACCCCCGGACCTGTTACAGTCAACAGTTTTCAAGACTGCCGCAATCGACCGCTCTGCCAGCTCTCCGCGGCAAATGTACATGCTGAAATCATTTAACCAAAAAAATTATCCCTTTTTGTACCTATTTACATGTTGATCACGCTGAAGAAGTTACCACCATTCGATCTCGACAAGCACCAGGATTTACTGTTAAAAAGCTTTATTAGTAACGTGCGACATTTACCTTTGCATTTTATGAAGCATTTATCCGCCCTCAATAAGTATTTCTGGAAATATCGCTGGCGCTTTTTATTTGGTATACTGTTTACCGTTTTATCCAACTATTTCCGGATTTTGGCACCCCAGCTCACCGCTCATATTATCGACTCGGTGGAGAAATATCTGCCGGGTTATATGCCCAGAACAAGGATTATCCAGTATGATCCCGCCATCCAGTATGTGATAGATAAAATCGGTGAACGCTCTTTTGGCGGCATGCTTATGATAGCAGGGAGCGTTCTGCTGGCGCTGGCTTTTTTAAGCGGCATTTTCCTATTCTTCATGCGCCAGGCAATTATAGTAATGAGCCGGCATATAGAATTTGATCAGAAAAACGAAATCTACACCCACTATCAGAAGCTGGATGCAGGTTTTTATAAGCGTCATAGTACCGGCGATCTTATGAACCGCATAACTGAAGATGTGAGCCGCGTGCGGCAATACACGGGGCCAGCCATTATGTATTTCATTAACCTTGCAGCAACCATTGGTTTCTGCGTATTCTATATGTGGCAGAAAGATGCGCGGCTCACACTTTATGTACTGTCTCCACTGCCAGTGCTTGCCATTACCATTTATTACGTAAATAATATCATTAATAAAAAGAGTGAACAAATCCAGGGGCTTTTAAGCGATCTTACTACCAGTGCCCAGGAATCTTATTCCGGGATAAGAGTTATTAAATCTTTTGTGCAGGAGAAAGCTATGGCAGGCTTTTTTGGCAAATTCAGCGAGGATTACAGAAAAAATGCGCTCAGCCTGGCTAAAGTAGAATCGGTTTATTTCCCCAGCATGTCGCTCATGATCGGGCTTAGTACTTTGCTTACTATATTAATCGGAGGCATCTATTCGCTCCATGGAGATCCTGACATTACAACCGGTACTATTGCCGAGTTCGTGCTTTATGTCAATATGCTCACTTTTCCTGTTAGCGCAATCGGGCTAACGGCTAGCATGACGCAACGCGCAGCAACGTCGCAGAGAAGGATCAATGAATTTCTGAATATCAGGCCCATAATACAGGATCCTGCTCCGGCGAAAAAGGACGGTTCAGAATATACGACTGCTCATGAAGAAACATTCCATAAACAAAAATTTAATGGAGATATTTCTTTTAAGGATGTCAATTTTATTTACCCGGATACTGGAATTCATGCCATCAAAAACTTTTCACTCGAAATAGGAAAGGGTGAGAAAATAGCGGTAATAGGCCGCACAGGAAGCGGGAAAACCACGCTCGCGCAACTAATGCTAAGAATGTATGACCCCATGAAAGGCAGTATTTCAATAGACGGAATCAATATCGATAGAATTAAATTGCGCGATCTTAGAGAACAGATCAGTTATGTACCCCAGGATGTATTTCTTTTTAGCGACTCCGTTACTAAAAATATCGAATTTGGCCTCTCTAAACCATCAGAGAACGGAGTGGTGAAAGCAGCACGACACGCGAGCGTGGACAATGAAATCCGGCAATTTTCGGAACAATATGAAACAGTTGTCGGGGAGCGGGGTGTAACGTTAAGCGGAGGTCAGAAACAAAGAATCTCGATTGCAAGAGCACTTATAAAAGATCCTCAGATCGTCATTTTCGATGACTGCCTTAGCGCAGTTGACGCAAAAACAGAACGGGAAATTATAGGCAACCTTTACAACTTTCTGGAAGGTAAAACGTCTATCATCATCACGCACCGGATTTTCTCGATGTTTGATTTCGACAGAATAATAGTGCTTGAACACGGCGAAATTATTGAGCAAGGCACGCACCAGGAGCTTCTGTCAAGAAAGGGATACTACGCGCATCTTTACGGGCAGCAACAGTAGGAAGCGAATTAATGCCGCTCCCAGCTTTTATTTCAGGCTTTTTACTGTCAGACTACATTCAATTTGGTCAATTGAAAAACAATATTATATTTGTAGCTGATTTTTGAATACCGAAATTGTAAACTGTAAAATCTACAACTGTGTCGTACGAAAATAACGAAAAAAGGATGGAGAGCGTTTATAGCAAACGAATCAGAGCTGGGAAACGTAGAACCTATTTCTTTGATGTAAGGGCAACACGTAGCAATGACTACTATCTTACTATCACAGAAAGTCGGAAGAAGTTTAATGAAAATGGTTACGACAGACACAAGATTTTCCTGTACAAAGAAGATTTCAATAAGTTTCTGAAGGCATTAACGGAAGCAGTCGATTATGTGAAAACGGACCTTATGCCGGATTTCGACTTCGACGCTTATAATCATGACCAGGTTGAAGGATATGAAGGTGGTGATGTAGAAGGAATAGAGTCAAGAGAATTGCCTGAAGTTGAAACGGAACCAGTTATCGCGCACCATAATGTAACCCCGGTTATCGCGTCTCCAACTTCTTTTCCCGTTGCTACTGCAGCTCCTGCTACTGCAGTAAATGACGAAGAAGTAGACAAATGGTAATATAATAACTTAAAAAAAAGAAGGCACAGCATAAACACTGTGCCTTTTTTTATACGCTATGCGCTCCCTAGTAAAAGCTTTCGTTCTTGTGAGAATTATCTTCACCGTCTTCAGGTTCAAAATCCCGTTTAATATTCGTAATGGTATCTGATGGCGTCTTTTCCAGATTTGCCTTTGCCCGTTCTTGCCATTCTTTGTTTCTTTCATCTTCATCGGGATTTTCTCCATCCTGTACCTGAGCTTCCGGCTTGGCGATGCCGTTTTCATATCCGTAGTTCACCTGTTCCTTTTTCTGGCCCATATCAGACCTTCCGGAACTAACAGAGTCCTGCCCGCCAGGGCCCTTCATTGTTTCTTTTGTTTTTTCATCTGGTGCTTTCATATCTGCTGTTTTTAGTTATTAAATAAAACTATAATAAATAGCCCTAAAACTATGCCAATGGTAGACCTCCCGTATCGTCGATAATGTATCCCACATAATCAGTCCCGATCGGGAAGAGATGTACTCATATTAAATATACAAACTAATCAACTATAAAGTCTCCCTGTTTAATCAAGCCCTAGATGGCAAAACGGCAGTAGTTTAAAAGGGCTAGGATATCGTACTGTCCTGAGCCTTCTCTTTCACTGCAACAAGATCTTTCAAATCTACCTGCATTGGAAGTAAACCGATTTTGACAACGGCCCGTTTTCCTCTTATCTCCAGTACTTCTCCTACCTGATGGTTCTTTTTCATCTTTACCTTTATTCCCACACTGATTTCCTCGGGCACTTCCGCATATTTCTGATCAATCTTTTTCTGGAGTTTGTTCACCACCTGCGACTCATTTTTCTTGAACAACAGGTTCTGAATCTCGTTTACTACTTTATTTTTATCTTCGGCCTTTCGCCATTCCAATATCATCTGTTTCAGCTTTCGTTCCATATCCTTCAGATAGTTTGCCCGTTCCTCACTGATCTTGTTCTGATGCTTAAGAAGCTCGATCTGCTGGTCGTGCTTTTCCTTGTTCATCAGGTGTTCCAGTTCTTTCTTAAGCTTTTCATTTTCCTTCA
>JACMJX010000029.1 GCA_014380425.1 Chitinophagaceae bacterium
TCAGGTTTGATATTGAGATAGGAAGCGATATATTTTTGTGGCACCCGTTGTAACATGTGGGGGTGCGTGTCGATGTAGTAAAGAAAGCGCTCTCTGATTGTTTTATCTAGATTAATGAAATCCTGCCTATCCTTTTTGATAAACATATCGGTAACAATCAATCTGCCTAGTTTTTCGATCTTAGGCATATTTAAATAAAGCTGTTCTACCTGGGCATATTTAATGGAAACTAAAATACACGGCTCAATTGTTTCGATAATTACTAGTGAAGGATGCCGTTTTGTAAAAGATATCTCCGAAAAAATAAATTCTCCTTCTGTCGCAAACTGAATAGTTACCTCCTTTTTACCGGCAAGCACAAATTTTCTAGCTACCCCTTTTACTACAATATTAAGTGAGTTCTCTGTTTCCCCAATGTCAAGAAGCCTTTGCTTTTTTCTAATATGCCGTATTTCACAGTATGATGAGATTTCATTAAAATCTTCGTCACTAAGATTCATAAAACTATTAAGGTAATCAAGCACTTTTTTAAAATGTTCTGTATTGGTTCTTTTCCTTGACAACATAAGCATTTAAGGAATTAAGTGTTTGAATCTGCTGTATGTTTCAGGAGTGATGTTTAAATAAGATGCAAGATGCTTCTGCGGCACTCTTTTTATTAGACCGGGATTGTCCCTTACGAATGAAACAAACCGGTCTCTTGGGTTAAGTACGATCCAATCTATATCCCACCTTTCTTTCTGTAGCAGCCAGTCCGTTATTACCAGCCTTCCAAGTCTTTCAAAACGGGGTCCTTTTCTGTACACCGTTTCCAAATTTTCTCTAGAAATAGAAATAGTAGTACTAGGTTCGAGGGCTTCAAGGATATAGTCAGACGGATAGCCCGACAAAAAAGAGACGGCAGAACAAGCCACTTCAGCTTCCTTTGCCAGGTGAGTAGTGACTTCTTCCAGTTTCCTGTAAAAGAATTTCCTAATAAGACCTTTCGCTATAAAATTCACATAATTTTCTTTTTCTCCAATATCTACAAGATAAATTCCTTTTCCAAAATGTCTTATCTCGAAATAAGGCTCGAGCAACTTAAAATCTTCTTTAGAAAGATCAGCGTTTTGATGAAGATATTGATACAAGGACTCCAGCATATCGCAATATAATGTAAAATAAGTCATCTTGCAAGGGCGTAACGTACCTCGCTCTCACTATAGTAATGATTGGCTGTTTTATGTACCGTCTTTTTTGTGCAATTGCATCATTTGCCGTAGGTTTGCTCACTTGTTAGGATAAAAAATAAGCACAATGGCAAATAAAATCAAAGTAACAAATCCAGTAGTAGAACTCGACGGGGACGAGATGACCCGAATCATTTGGAAGTTTATAAAGGATAAATTGATCCTTCCTTACCTTGATATCGAGATTAAATATTTTGACCTTGGAATTGAATATAGGGATCAGACGGATGATCAGGTAACTATTGATGCAGCTAACGCCATTAGAGAATTTGGAGTGGGCATTAAGTGTGCAACTATCACTCCGGATGAAGAAAGGGTAAAAGAATTTAAACTAAAACAAATGTGGAAAAGCCCAAACGGTACCATAAGAAATATTTTGGATGGAACTGTTTTCCGCGAACCCATTGTTATTAAAAATGTGCCACGACTTGTGACCAACTGGACAGCTCCTATTATTGTCGGACGCCATGCTTTTGGTGATCAATATCGGGCGACGGATACAGTGATAAAGGGAAAAGGAAAGTTAACAATGACTTTTACCCCTGAAGGTGAAGGCCAGCCCCAGGTTTTTGAAGTGTACAATTCCAAAGGTGATGGGGTAGCGATGGCAATGTATAACACAGATGAAAGTATCAGGGGTTTTGCTCGCAGCTGTTTCAATATGGCGCTTAGCAAAAAATGGCCCCTATATCTTTCCACGAAGAATACAATTTTGAAGAAGTATGATGGACGCTTTAAAGATATTTTCCAGGAGATCTTCGAAAATGAATTTATAGCACAGTTTAAAGAAGCGGGTATTACGTACGAACATCGCCTTATTGATGATATGGTAGCAAGCGCACTAAAGTGGAATGGCAATTTTGTATGGGCTTGTAAGAATTATGACGGTGATGTGCAAAGTGATACGGTGGCACAGGGTTTCGGAAGTCTTGGGCTGATGACATCAGTCCTAATAACTCCCGATGGTAATACTATGGAGGCTGAAGCTGCTCATGGCACCGTTACCCGACACTACAGGGAGCATCAAAAAGGTAATCCCACATCTACTAATCCGATAGCGTCTATTTTTGCTTGGACAAGAGGACTTGCTTTTCGAGGCAAACTCGATAATAATCAGGAACTCATCAATTTTGCCCAGACTCTTGAAGATGTCTGCATAGAAACAGTAGAAACTGGTAAAATGACAAAAGATCTTGCTATTACTATCAAGCCTAAAGTTGAACACGGTGTAGACTACCTTTACACGGAGGAATTTCTGGAGGAGATAGACAAGAACCTTAAATTAAAGCTAAGCTTCTAATAAACTAATTCTAAATAAAAGAGAGGGGATGATTCCTAAATTAGAATCATCCCCTCTCTTTTATTTTAAACAATGATTTACAAAGCCTCTACTGCTACATCTACTTTCTTAAATCGTAAAGCGTGCCAAACATGATCCAAAACAATCTGTTCATCTCTCCCATATCCTGAATGATTCATTTCTTTCCACGAAGTATCCCTGTTAAGATCGCTAGAAATTTTGGAAGTTAATTTCGGGTAAGCTACCCAGAACTTTGCATCTTCATGGAGTGCCGGAATAACTTCACGAAGAATACCTCTTAACTGACATTCATTTACTGCAAATACCAGGGCAAAATCAATTTTCCTAGCTTTTAACAATGGAGTTACATTTTTTGAGAACGAAACCTTACTAAATTGTTTTTCGATCGTGGAAGGAAGTCCCTGAATCAGCAAATTCTTTTCATCCTCTAACTGAAGTTTTTCAAACAAAGTTTGCATCATACCATTGAAATTACAGAAGTGAAAAATAATTGGTAGGCGAAATTACGAAAAATTGTTGAATTGCCCCTTAGAATATGTTGTAACTGTGGTACAACAGTGCCAGAACACCTACTTCACCCTTGCTGCGTTGTAATATCTTAAAGCCTCAGGCATCTCCTGCCTTAATTTTGCAATTCTGTTAGCTTCCGCCGGGTGTGTACTTAGAAACTCTGGCGGTTTGCTGCCCGAGCCAGTTTTTTCCATTCTCTCCCATAATGGAATTGATTCCTGAGGATTATAACCCGCCATTGCCGCAAAACGTAAACCGAACTTATCCGCTTCATATTCGTCTTTCCTTGAAAATGGCAGGCTAAAGCCTACCTGGCTTCCGATTCCATATGCATTCATAAAAAGACTTTGTGTTTCGGAAGGTTTATTGGCGAGTGCTACTGAGAGAGCGGCTCCGCCTAGTTGCTGAATCATGCCTTGACTCATGCGCTCATTACCATGCTGCGCAAGTGCATGTGTAATTTCATGGCCCATTACAACAGCTAAAGCGGCTTCATTCTGTGTAATTTGCAATAAACCTGTATACACTACTATTTTACCTCCTGGCATACACCAGGCATTCACATCTTTAGAATCAACGAGGTTGTATTCCCATTGGTACCCATCAAGCACGTTAGCCTGGCCCTGCTGCGTATAGTATTGCGTAATTGCGGCTGTGATACGCTGCCCAATTCTCTTTACCATTTCAGCATCTCTACTTGAGTTAACGACTTTATTAGTAGTAAGAAAGCTTTTGTATTCTGTCAAAGCCATAGCTTGAATATCTGCATCGGAATAAAGCTTCAACTGATTCCTCCCGGTAATAGCATTGCGTTGACAGGAAATTAAAGAAAGAGAAATAAATGATAACAGCAATATTCTTTTCATTTTTGTCTTGTTTTATAGTACGGAGTCAATGATTATACCAATCTGACCTTTAGTAAGAACGTTTGAAGCAAAAATAACCCGTGAAAGGCACAACAATAAATAATTTATAAAGCTAAAATGCAGCAGATGTATTCGGAGTAAAGTTTGAATAAATTCCCCTTTCCTAACTTAAATTGCCGAGTTGCTACCTACAGATTCAAATCCCGTTTTTGCTTTCTACGGTCGCGGTGTTTAAGTATGGGCACTTTACTTTCATTACCCTTCAATAAACGGGTAATATTTTTCTGATGGGTAAGAATAACCAGAAGAGACACCGAAATAGCAAAAGCTCTGTAAAGGTGTTCTTTCTCATTGAAAATGAAAAGGATCATTATGGCAAAGGCAATACTTGCAAGTATAGAACTTAACGACACAAAACGTGTGAGATAAAGTACTAATAGAAAAACGCCAACACAGCATAAAGCTACAAGTGGCTGCATAGCGAGTATCATTCCAAACAAGGTCGCCACCCCTTTGCCACCGCGAAACTCAGCCCAAATCGGGAAGATATGACCAAGCACGGAGGCCAATCCTAAACCAACCATAAAATTCGTTCTATCGAGCTCACTCTCAGAAGCGAGATAATAAGGTAAAAGAATATAAAGACTGGTCGCCGCTACTCCCTTTAACATGTCAAAAACCATTACTATAGTTCCCCATTTAGAACCAAGTACCCGGTACGTATTAGTAGCACCTGAATTGCCACTACCATAATCACGAATATCGATTCCAAAAAACCACCTGCTAATCCAGATGGCGGTAGGTATCGATCCTATTAGATATGCAAGCACAATAAGTAAAACTTCTCTCATCCAAAAATATCGATTTTGGTTTATAACAAAAATAAGGAAAAACTCCCCAAAAACCTTGGGATTAACGAAATATGAAAACGACCGTATCAGGATATTGCCAAGCAGATCCAGCTATCGCGTTCTAGGCTAAACAATAGGCGAAATGCTGACTTATCAATAGCTTCTGTAATGGTGTTTCTGTCACTTTCAAGGAGCCCACCAAGTAAAACAACGCCGCTTACCGAAAGATGTTGCTTCATTGTAGGCAGATTCTCGAGAATTACATTCTTATTGATGTTAGCTAGAACAATGTCAAATTGTATATTCACACCTATTTTATCACCTTTCAACAGTTCCGCTACCGTTATATCATTCTCCTTGAAGTTCTCCGCCGCATTCTCAATACTCCAATCGTCATTATCTATTGCAATTACTTTACCAGCTCCCATTTTCACGGCAAGGATAGCAAGAACTCCGGTACCCGTACCAAAATCCAGAACATGTTTACCAGTGAAATTCAAGCGCTCCATGGCTTGAATCATCATATATGTGGTAGCATGATGTCCTGTTCCAAAGCTCATTTTAGGTGTGACAATTATATCATGCCTTACATTTGTCTGAGGATCGTGAAAGGCGGCCCGTACGCTACAGAAACTTCCTACTGAGACCGACTCAAAGCTTGTTTCCCATTCTGCATTCCAGTTTTTATCGTCTAGTATGGCTAATGAGTATTTCAAATTCTGTTCACTAAATATTTTATCTATAGTTGGCCTATTGAACGCAATTTCTTCGATCACGGCTCTTAGATTTGCATGCTCCTCTTCAAACTGAAATCCTTGCTCCGACAGCAAGGCAATTAAAATTTCTTTTTGTTCCAGCGTTGCTGTTACCACTTCAAGTTGAATAAATTTCCTACTGGAGTTCAATTATTATGTTTTTACAAAAGAGTCTAAACAAAGACGCCAGGTACAAGCCTGGCGTTTATAAAGTAAGGTGATCTTTTATTGAGCTTCTGGCTTTGGTAAAAGTATCTTTCTTGACAATTTAAATTTACCCGATTTAGGGTCGGTTCCAGTGAGCTTAACCTTTACAGAATCTCCTTCATTAAGAACTCCTTCCAGTGTTTCTAGGCGTTTCCAACTTACTTCGGAAATATGAAGTAAACCTTGTTTGCCTGGAAGAAATTCTACAAATGCTCCATATGGCATTACTGATTTTACCTTAGCTTCATAAACATCCCCCACCTGAGGCACAGCTACAATGCCCTTGATCCATGATACCGCCTTCTCTACTCCCTCTTTATTGGTGCTAAAGATGCTAATTTCTCCCCTTTCATTTTTTTCCTCCAAGTTAATAGTAGTAGTTGTTTCGCGTTGAATTTCCTGGATTACTTTACCACCCGGTCCAATAACTGCTCCAATAAATTCCTTATCTATAAACAGTTTTACCATTCTTGGAGCATGTGCTTTCACATCTTCCCGAGCTGCGGGAATAGTAGCGTACATGGCGTCGAGAATATGCAACCTTCCTTTACGTGCTTGTGATAGAGCTTGCCGCATAACGTCCATGCTAAGACCATCTACCTTTATATCCATCTGCACTCCACAAATACCGTCGCGTGTTCCAGTTACCTTGAAGTCCATATCGCCCAAATGATCCTCATCTCCAAGAATATCTGTCAATACAGCAAATTTGCCTTCCTTGGAAATAAGCCCCATAGCAACACCAGACACATGCTTTGGTATTCCGACACCTGCATCCATAAGCGCCAGCGAACCAGCACATACAGTAGCCATGGAAGACGATCCGTTAGATTCAAGAATATCACTTACTACGCGCACGGTGTATGGGAAATCCCCCCCGGGCATCATCTGCCTCAGCGAACGCATGGCTAGATTGCCATGACCTACTTCACGCCTACCTACGCCACGGATCATTTTTACTTCTCCGGTGGAAAAAGGAGGGAAATTGTAGTGCAGGATAAATTTGGAATAGTCGGATACCGCAGCGCTTTCAACCAGCAGAGAATCCAATGGAGTTCCTAATGTAACTGTTGTGAGAGATTGCGTTTCCCCTCTGGTAAACAACGCAGCTCCATGAGGAGAAGGTAACGCGTCCACTTCCATATCGAGGGAGCGTACATCTTCCAGCCCGCGGCCGTCCAGGCGAATTCTATCGTTCAAAATCATATCCCTTACTACATGGTACTGAAGATCATGGTAATAGTGTTTCGCTAATTTTTTTATTGAATCCGGTAGATTTTCACCTTCTGGAGTATTGTACTCAGCCTTTAAATTTTCTAATAGCTCCTCTTCAATTTTCTTAAAACTCTCGCTTCGCTTGTGCTTGGAACTCCCTGACTTCGCAATTTCATATACTTTGGCACTTGCAAAAGCACTTACTCTACCACGAAGTTCTTCATCATGTACAGGCTTTGAGTACTCCCTCTTTGAATTAATCCCCTTAGCGTCACGAAGCTCTTCCTGCGCTCGAATCTGTACCTTTATTGCCTCATGCCCTAATTCAATAACCTTGATAAGGTCTTCCTCTGAACATTCCTTTGCCTCACCCTCCACCATCATGATGTTGTTGGCTGTCGCTGCTATTATAAAATCCATATCAGCTTTTGCCAGGTCTGAACGGAAGGGATTTATTTTGTATTCGCCATTGATTCGTGCAACACGTACTTCTGAAATAACTTCTTGAATGGGAATATCAGAAACGGCAAGCGCAGCGGAGGCCGCAAGGCATGCAAGCGCATCTGGCATTACTTCTGGATCGCTTGAAATAAGGGTAACAAGTACCTGAACATCACAGAAGTAGTCTTCCGGGAATAAAGGACGCAGCGCACGATCGATTAAGCGTGAAGTAAGTATTTCGTAGTCGTTTAAACGTGCTTCTCTCTTGAAAAACGAACCAGGTATACGACCTGCAGATGCAAACTTTTCCTGATAGTCTACTGTCAAAGGAAAAAAACTCTGACCTTCCTTTGGCTCAAGATTAGCTACTACAGTTGCTAATATAATGCAATTTCCAGAACGAACTGTTACGGCGCCATCGGCCTGGCGGGCGAGTTTGCCCGTCTCGATCGTCACCTCACGGCCATTTCCTATGTCGAATGTTTTACTGATTGGTTGAGAAATCATAATAAATCGCGGCTTTAAAATTTGATGATTCGGCCCCCGGAAGGAATACCAGTGTATCGGTTTACAACCGGTAGGTATATAATAATGCCACTATTCCCAACATAATGAAGTTAGGAACAGCTGTAATTATTTAAATAATTTATTTTCTTAGCCCTAATTTCTCTATTAGCTGACGGTACCCTTGTAGATTATGCTTGCTGAGATAGGTAAGTAAACGTTTCCTTTGACCTACCATCCGCATTAGCCCGCGGTGAGTGGAAAAATCTTTTTTATTCTCCTGCAAATGCTTGGAAATAGAAGAAATACGTTCTGTTAGCAAAGCTATCTGACCCTCAATAGATCCGGTATTAGTAGCCGAACCACTAAATTGGGTGAAAATACTTG
This sequence comes from Chitinophagaceae bacterium, assembly GCA_014380425.1. Classification (GTDB taxonomy): domain Bacteria; phylum Bacteroidota; class Bacteroidia; order Chitinophagales; family Chitinophagaceae; genus JADCRZ01. The sequence goes on from JACMJX010000029.1 coordinate 8,287, forward strand.
CCGTTTTTTCTTTTGTTAAATATGACATCTTAGATTTTTTTAAAAGGCATCCTAAATTTTATTCTGCTTAATTTGGCGGCGAAGGTAGTAAAATTAAATAAATTTATCGAAAATCTGTGGCAGATTATTGAAAACACCATGAATACTCCCATTTTCCTCTCTAAGCAATTGAACTGTTTGCAAAACGTTGAAATCTTAGCTGCTGGTATTATTTTTACTCGTTTAATCTCTTCTCATGCTCAACAGGGCGTGTTGTATTATGAAAACTATCTTATTTACCGTTACAAATGATCTCACTTACGACCAGCGAATGATTCGTATTTGTACTTCTCTCGCAAACGCCGGCTATGATGTCTTGCTCGTAGGTACTAAAACAATTGCATCTAAACCCTTAAGTGCAAGTACTTATAGGCAGAAAAGGCTAAAACTGCTGTTTACCAAAGGAAAATTGTTTTACATCGAGTTTAATATCCGACTGTTATTGTTCTTACTGCATAAAACCCCTGCTCTTATCTGTGCAGTTGACTTAGACACGATCCTTCCCTGCTACATCGTGTCCCGAATCAAAAATATTCCACGTCTTTATGATGCGCATGAGCTATTCTGCGAAATGAAAGAGGTAGTAACACGCCCCTTAATATACCGTTTCTGGAAACGGATAGAACAACTGACCGTTCCCAATTTTACTAATGGATACACGGTAAACGAACCTATTAAAACAGAATTAAAACGAATGTACCGTAGGGATTATGCAGTTATACGAAATGTGCCTCTTCTCAAAACAGCAGAAATTCCTGAAAAAATCGACCGGCATTTTTTATATCAGGGAGCCGTAAATGAAGGCAGATGCTTTGAAACACTCATCCCTGCTATGCAATATGTCGACGCTCAACTTATTATCTGCGGCGACGGAAATTTTATGGATCAGACTAAAGACCTAATTACAAAATACAATCTTTCACATAAAATCGTTTTAGCAGGCAAAGTACTACCAGCCGATCTCCCGTCCTACACTAACAAAGCTTGGGCAGGCATTACACTATTTGACAAAACAGGGCTAAGTAACTATTACTCGCTTGCCAACAGATTTTTTGATTACATCCATGCAGGCATACCCCAATTGTGCGTAAACTATCCTGTTTACGCGGAAATAAACAATCTATATAAAATTGGTGTTCTTATAGACAACGTGGGTACTTTGGAGATAGCAGAAGGACTTAATCTTCTTTTAAAAGACCTATCGCTTTACCGCCAGTTGCAGCAGAATTGTCTTCTTGCGCGGGAAAAGTTAAACTGGCAGCATGAGGAGCAAAAACTGCTTGAATATTATAAAAAAATTATAGGATAATCTATTGGATAAGCATTTGCATATCGTTTGCCTCGATGTACCCTATCCCGTTAATTATGGGGGAGTATTTGACCTTTTTTATAAAATACGTGCTCTGCACGAGCTTGGGGTGCGCATTCACCTGCATTGTTTTGAATATGGGAGAGGGGAACAAACGGAACTCAACAAATATTGTGAGTATGTAAACTACTATACGCGTAACGAGGGCCATAAAGGCTTTTCACATTGTGTTCCTTATATAGTCGCTTCAAGAAATAGCCCTCTGCTCATAGAGAACCTTCTTAAAGATGATTTTCCTATATTACTTGAAGGGGTGCACTGTACCTGGCCACTACACTCTGGAAAATTGAATAACAGGAAAGTACTACTACGCCTTCATAATGTAGAACACGAGTATTATTACCATCTTTTCCGCCATGAAAGATCGCTGGTAAAAAAAGCTTACTTTTTTCATGAAAGCCGCCTGCTAAAATGCTATGAACAGAAGCTAGCTAATAGTGTTCCTATAGTTGCAGTCTCGGATAAAGACGTTGCTACTTATAAAAGAGAATTCAACGCCCAGTCCATATCACAGCTTCCTGTCTTCATTCCCTTTACTAAAATTGAAAGCCTTGAAGGCCTTGGCTCCTACTGCCTTTACCACGGTAATCTCTCTGTGGCTGAAAATGAAAAGGCGGCTATCTGGTTACTGGAGGAGGTTTTTAGTAAGATAAAAGTTCCGTTTGTTGTTGCTGGCAAAGATCCTTCACAAAGGCTCTTAAGAGTTGCGCATCAACGCTGCCATACCTGTTTAGTCGAAAACCCGGGAGAGCAGCAAATGAAAGAACTTATTGCAAAAGCTCAAATAAATATTCTTCCCTCATTCAACGAAACCGGCATCAAGCTAAAGCTGCTGAATGCTCTTTATAACGGTCGACACTGTGTTGTTAATGATGCTACCGTCAGTCATACCGGCCTTGAAGCAGCATGTCATATCGGTAACACACCACAGGCACTTCAGGAAATAGTAATGCAGTTGTACCATCATGTATTCGGTGAAGAAGAAATACGTTTACGTGAAAGACTCCTCTATTGCAAATTCGATAATCACAAGAACGCTCACAGACTTATCAGGCAAATCTATGGGTAAGGGACGTTTGCCTTGTATTCATGTACTTACTTTCTATCCGGAATAAGATATCTTGGCATTATCTTCCACTCGTCCCCTTTCAGTTTTAAGAGTTCTTGCCGGATATTTATTAATGACTATATAGTCATGTGTTGCCATAATAATTGCAGTGCCATAATCGCGGCTGATGTTAAATAGTAACTGCATAATTTCATCGGATGTTTCAGGATCAAGGTTGCCCGTAGGTTCATCTGCAAGAATCAATTTAGGAGAATTTAGCATCGCTCTTGCTATATCTACCCGCTGTTGTTCTCCTCCACTCATTTCAAAAGGCATCTTGAAACCTTTCGATTTCAAACCTACTTTATCGAGAACGTCTGCTATTTTTTCATCCATAAGCTTTTCATCTTTCCATCCCGTAGCCCGCAGCACAAACTTGAGATTATTGTTTACGTTGCGGTCTGTAAGCAATTGAAAGTCTTGGAATACAACCCCTAATGTCCTTCTTAAAAAAGGCACTTTTTTCCAGTTCATTTCTTTTAAATTAAATCCCGCAACCTTACCTTCCCCGTCTTTCAATGTCAAATCTCCATACAATGTTTTTAGAAGACTAGACTTGCCGGTACCGGTTTTCCCTACGAGATATACGAATTCCCCTTTATTGACGTTAATATTTACATCCTGAAGGATGAGATTACTACCTTGATATATATTGACACTACGTAATTCTACTATTTTTTCAGACATGCGTGATGGAGAATTTATGTGGTAAAAGTAGGATAAAGTAAGGAAACTGAAAGTGCTTGCGGTAATAGCAGCGCAGAAAACTAAAAAAGTATACGAATCGTAAGTTACCATGATACTATATATGAAACGTACTAAGGTTCACCTATTTTTACTACCGGATTTGACTTTATGAATGTTTTATATATCTTTACTTGGTTGTAACAGCGATTACAATTGATGACTCCAATACCTACTAAAAACTAGATCTATGATCCGTTCAGACCAAAGGCTGATGCTATTATATAGCCTAGCCGATTTTTTCATCCTTATAGCTGTATTTACCGCTACCCACATTCTTTTTCGCGGACATTATTTCATGAGCCGCGATTTCCTTGACCTGATCACATTCAGCCTACTCTGGTTCATTGCTACTTCAGTAAATAAAGTTTATTTACTGCATTTGCATAACAGCCTTAAATACAGGCTCATTAATCATTTGAAGGGACATTTCGCTTTTGCCGGTGTACTCGCCCTTATCTACCTGCTTTTCGGTATCCCTGAATATACTCGCCAGCATTTCATTGTAATGCTGATCGCCTTTCCGGTTTGTGATCTGTTCGTCAACTTCCTGCTTTACAAGCTGGTTGGAATGATGCGTATCAACGGTAAGAATATAAGAAAGGCCCTTATTGTAGGTACCGGCAAAGTAAGCGAAAACATCCAACGCTATTTTGAACAGAATCCCGACTTTGGATACAAGGTTGTTGGATTCCTGGATGATAACGTAGACAAGCTTAACCATCAAAGCCAGGTGCTGGGCACCATTGGCGACCTGGATAAGGTGTTAAAAGAAATTCACATAGATGAAGTAATTATAACCCTTCCCGCACACATGGATAACGAGATACAGTTCGTTATCGATAAGGTGGATTACTATGGCATACGGATTCGCCTTGTTCCTGACTATTTTCGCCTGCTTGGAAGGAATTTTAAGACTACTAGCATGGGCGATACCCCAATTATTAATATAAGGGAAATATCGCTGGACAGACTCCGCTTTGCAACCTGGAAGAGGTTCGGAGACATCGCCTTTTCTATCGCTGTGCTGTTTTTTTTATTCCCCGTTTTTATTGTTCTGGCAATACTCATAAAACTCGAATCACCAGGGCCCATATTTTATTGCCCCGTAAGACTAGGCCAGGGAGGAAGGCAGTTCAAGCTGTTTAAATTTAGAAGTATGAGCCAGAATGATCCTGAATTCGGTGGCGCAATATCTACTCAGAAAAATGATCCAAGAATTACAAAACTGGGAAGGACAATAAGAAAATACAGTCTTGATGAATTGCCTCAGTTTGTAAATGTACTTATGGGCGATATGAGTGTTGTCGGTCCACGTCCGCACCGTATTCAACTTAACCAGGTAATGCAGAAAGAAGTTGACAATTATATGGTACGTCACTATCTCAAACCTGGTATTACCGGATGGGCACAGGTTAACGGATGGCGCGGGCCAACAGATACAGAGGAGCAGAAACACAATCGTACACAGCACGATCTCTGGTACGTGGAGAACTGGTCGCCCTTGCTCGATTTTAAAATTGTTTTCCTTACAATGTTTGGAGAAAAAACACATAAAGAAGCTTTCTAACATCGCACCCCTTAAACCCAAAAACCGCCAAAGTCATCTGACTTTGGCTTTTTACATTTATGATGCTTCACCTTCCTATGATAAACCATATCTCATAAAGAGAGGGAGAATAACTGTTCATCCGGTGTTTTTAATATAGGCAATTGAGCTTCTTGGCCGCTCTCGTCGCCTTTGGTTTTGTAATCGATTCGGGGTTGTATAAGTTAACATCTATTTTAATTCGCTTCAACAGCACTTGTTTGCTGAGACTGTTAATTGACTGGCACAAAAAAACCAGGTCTTAACCTGGCTTTAAAACATCGCAAATAAATATCTTAATAATACCAGCTGGAGAAGAGGTTATGCCAGCTCATATTGATGGTGATCCCGATAGCACCTATCTGGTTCACCTTGGTATCGGTTATTGTATTCTGGTACCATACACAAACATCCACATCTCTGTTAATGTAATAGCCAAAATTAGGTTCGTAACAAAAGCCATGATTTATTTTGCCGATAAGTGCATAACCCACTCGTGGTTCAAAGTAAAAGGCACTTTCAATATCCGGATTAAAATTATATCGATAGCCTGCGAGAAAATACAGGATGTTCTTCTGACGGTATTTTTCTTTCATCCCATCTAGTTTTCTCCCCAGGTAGGAGTTCGCTTTAACTGTAGCAGTAAAGTCACTTTTATAACCTATAGGAAATGAAAGTTTGGCAATAGGCCCGGCGCCTACAACATGCGTTTCACGGAAATATTGCCCTACAGGGGAAGTTGCCATAATACCGGCACTAAAGGAAATGCCTTTATCATCATTCTGGCTAAAAGCGTGCTGCGATATTAAAGAGGAAAATACCACGCAGGCTGCAAGGTAAGTTTTCCAGTAATCGGTTTTCTTCATAATTAGACATTAGATAATACATATTCTAAGCATATTAAAAAACGTCTACTTGCAGCAAATAGTATAAATATAATGAGGAAAGTGATGCTTTTACTCTTACGATTTTCTGCCTTTTAATGCAATCCTGACAAAGAAAATACTGTTGGAAACCAAGAACTTAAATGTAGAGTAATATTTCGGCCATAACCGTAAAGGCTCCTTGCACAGGCGGTAAGCCCACCGGAGACCGGCTTTCTTTAGCCATTCCGGGCTCTTTAACTTTTCATCGGAAAAGTAAAGAAATGCGCCTCCTATGCCAAGCATAAGCGATCTATCGAGATGATTGTGAAAATAATGCATCAGGTAATCCTGTTTCGGGCTACTAATACCTATCCATACAAGGTTCGGTTTTAACCGATTTATCTCCTCTATGTCAGCTTTAATGATGTCATTAGCTTCAATAGCTTCTCTTGCAACAAATGGAGCGGCTTTGTACCCGATAATATGCGCTTCTGGATACTGCTGGGAAAGCCGGTGCTTCAATCTGGTTATCACTTCCTCATTACCGCCATAAAAATAATGAGTTAGATTACTTTGCAACAAGTTATTGCAAAGATGAAAGCCGGATACAGTCGTTACCTGCCGCAACCCCTGTAGCCTGGCTACAAGCTGAGATGGCTTGCCATCGGGCATTGTAATAAACGCATTGTTGAGGATGGAACGAAGAACAGGATCTCTGTTTGCCTCGTTTATTACCGAGGCATCGGGAAAGCAAATGTACCCGGGAGATTTGAAATGGTAATCCATTATGCGATCTGCTGCTTCCGGCAGGTTGGTAGCAGAAATGGAAACACCCAGAAAATTAAATCTCTCATCCATTTACGGGAAGTTTTTTGATGAAAACGGCGGGATTACCGCCCCAGATCTCATTTGCGGGAACACTTCGTGTTACCACACTTCCTGCTCCTATTACAGAATTATCCCCTATGGATACGCCTTTGAGTACGATGGAAAAAGCCCCGATAAATACATTATTGCCAATCGTTACTGGCGCGGTCTTGAAGTTTTCATTCGGTGTTTGTGCACGTAAAACCGGATCTAGAGGGTGAAAATCAGTGTCCCATATTCTACAACTTGCACCAATCATCACGTCGTTTCCTATTTCAATGCGTCGCACGCAGTAAAGGACTGTATTACTCATTTTCAGGTTTCGACCAATGTGCATGGAGCCACCCTTTTTTACTACAATGGAGCTTCTTGTATCTCCCCCTATCGTATTTACGTATTTGCTCGAATTAATTTTTGCATGCTCGCCAATGATAAGTGTCCCCTTATTAAAAATAAATAGCGATCCATTTATTTGCACTTTTGTGTACTTGACATTAAAGAGCCAAAGCTTAAAATAATTCCCGGGAGTAAAAATTAGATAATACAGGCTCCTGATCCTTTTCATAATTATGGCTTAGATATTTCTAAATAAAGTTCTTGTAGTGAGTTTATATATTATTCGGAGTAATATTCCCTTTTGATAGCTGCCTGTGCTCTTGTTCCCATAGCTTCCTGTTTAAGCGGATCTGTAAGAACCGCCGCGATTTTTTCGGCAAGGTCAGAGGAGGATCTTTTGACTGTAAGAAGACCGCTTTCATCGTGTACCACTACTTTTTTAAATGCTTCGTCGTCGGATACAATTACCGCTTTACCAAGCGCCATGGCCTCTAAAAGCGCCATTGGCATCCCTTCACCATACGATGGCAGCAAAAATATATCGGAATTATGCAGCGAATGCCATTTTGCCTTTCCCCATACGACTCCCTTATATTCAAAAGAGGAACCAAGCTTTGTTCTTAAGGCCTCAATAAACCAATCTTCGTCTGGTCCTGAGCCATACACTTCTAAATGAAACGGAAGATTCTTCTGCTTTAAAAGGTCCATTGCTTCTACTATCTCCTTTAGTCCCTTGTCTTTGTGTATTCTCCCAAAATAAATAATCCTGTTGTAAACAGGCTTGATTGCTGCAAATTGAGGGATTTCATGAAAATCAATGCAGTTCCGCAAAATCGATATGCGGTCTGTAGGTATGCCATAGAGGCTGCAGAGGGATGTTTTCTCTGTCTCGTTCAAAACTATTATCTTATCCGCAAACTTCAATATATGCCTCACGGCTATTGATTTGTTTTTATTGAAGGTGAGCAAGCCGCCGTGGAGATGTACAATTACAGGAATACGCTTGTTCGTGGCCAGATACACCAACAGTAAATCTCTGTAAACCGACTTCTTATCAAAGGAGAGATTAATATGCACAAGACTAAATTCATACCTGTTCAACAAACTGCGGAATCCAAGAATCTTCCTTAGCCAATTGACTAACTTTCCTCGTTCTCCCGGATCCCGGTTAAAAAAAATGACTTCTGAACGGGCATTATTAAGAATCATATTTATAACCGTTACGATACCACCTAAAGAAGTAGCGGGATTATTATCAGGACCTGTCATCAGAATCTTCATGGTGAATCCTTTTATTCTTTGATTAATTGTACTTCTTTAGTTATTGCACCTCTATCCTCCATAAAGCTAAAGTCAGTTATCACTTTACCGTACAACTTTACCTCATGTAACGTTAATTCTTCTCTTGTTCCTCGATATCGAAGCACCTTGGCAGGCACACCGCCTGCAATAGCGTATGGCGGAATGGTTCTATTTACAAGTGCGCCTGCCGCAATTATTGCTCCCCTCTCAATTACCGAACCCTTCAAAATAGTAGCTCCCGCACCAATCCATACATCATCCTTTATTACTACCGGTAAATCATTCTCCTCTTCTTTATCTTTATTATCGTAAATATAAAGCCCTTTGACTGCTACAGGATGTTGTCCGGTAATTATGGTCACTAAAGGACCCATGAGTATTTTGCTGCCGATTTCAATAGGGGCAATGCTGCAAATGAAAAAAGCAGACGGCCCTATGTACACATCGTCTCCTATCGAAATATTTCGGTAATGTATGTCTGATGTAAAAGGAAAAAAACGAACATTCTTCCCGACGCTTTTAAATAGGGTGCTATAATACCCTCTTGCGATGTAATTCAAAGCCTTCTTACACAAAAGCTGTAGTTTATAGATTGGCAGTGTAACCAGCGAAAGGGGGTTTTTCATGTCTTATATTGCTTCTTTTTGGTAATCTACCTGGGGTGTACCTCTATTGTAAGCATCAAAGAAACTATTGATCTTTTTTTCCAGTACGCTCCAGGAAAAGTTGGCTTTCACAAACTCGTAGTTTACGATACCCATCTGCACACGCTTTTCTTCGTTTTCACTTAATGCAGCAATCGAGTACGTAAGTTCTTGTATAATTTTTTCTTCGGAACCAATAGCGATTTTAACAGCACCCGCATCGGGACACATATACTTGGGTCCTCCGTTATTTATGGTTATGATCGGAAGGCAATAAAGCATCGCTTCTAAAAGTACATTGCCGCTGGCTTCAGTTAACGAAGGAAAACAGAAGATGTCCGCACTTTGGTAAAATGTATCTACCTCGTGTTTTTCCATGTTTCCATGGAACTTCACCTGCTCCTCTAGTCCTGATTGATGCACAAGTCGCGTTAAGTTTTCCCGCTCAGCTCCATCGCCGATAATATGCAGCAGGAATTTAAAACTCCCTTTTAACGGAATAAGCGATTTTACCAATAGTTCCGCTCCCTTGTATTTCACCAGCTTTCCTACGTAAAGAAGCTGTACAATGCCCGGCTCCTTCAATCGGTGCAGGATCCCTCCTTCAGGAACGTCAATTCCCGTATCCAGAACAGTGGTCATTTTATGTTCAACGCTTCGGGGAAGTATATCTCTGAGATAATCCAGGGTTATTAGTATTTGAGAACTGTATCGAAGCTGACTGCTAAATGGAGGTATTTTAAGAAGCCAATTATCAAGCACTCGAAGTTTATTTATTAAGGGCTCCTTCTTAAAGTAAGCTTTTAATTGCTTAGGGTTCTGAAGGCCACCTCCTACCGGACCTATCACCAGCGGCTTATTAAATTTATACAGTGATGTGTAGTACCTGAAACTTGATGGAGTCTTTTTGAGAATTACATCTGCCCATGCCACCAAAGCAGGATGCTTTTTCAGGTATCGATAACTCCTGGCATCGAAACTGAAATATCCAAAATACAACTGCACCTTCCTTCTTCGCTCTAGCCATTCTGGAATGTCGAACCCTATTATTTCCAGATTAGCAGGCAGGCTAGTAAAGTATCTCGACAACGCAGTAGCGCAGCGCCTGTTAGTCAATAGCTTCACGGAATGCTGTTTCAACAAAATCTCCAGCCACTTAACTGCCGTATAAGACTCTGAACTCTCCTCCGGATGGCAGAAATAAGCTGAGTATAAAATATTAGCCATGCACGCTTTTTAAAAAATCATTATTATATCGCCGTTAAGATAATCGTATCCGCAATCATATAGTATTCAAAAAACCAGATATCTTGGCACCATAAGTACTGTAATTAAATTCTTTCACTCCCAATCTCTGTCCTTCCATTCCTACTTTTCTCGCATTTGAAGCATCCGCAGCTACGGCAATCATCAGATCTGCGTAAGCTCGCCTACTATATTCAACGGCTATAAAGGCATTCTTATTATGGGTGAAATAATGTACTATTTCTCCTACTGCTCCGGTTATTACCGGTCTGCCGCTAGCCAGGTACTCTCCTATTTTATGGGAGAATCGTGCCCTGTCCTGATTTTCGGGTCGTAAAGGAATCAATAATGCCAATGCATCGGTATATGCCTGAACAAGTTGATCAAATGGAAGCCTTCTTTCAATAATTACCTTTCCTTGCAGATTTTGAGATACTATAAGGTCCAGTACCCGGGGAAGTAACGAATCCTGCCCGCTCACTACCAGGCGAAGCAATACCCCCGGGTTGGTATTGTCGAACAAAATAAAACTCTTTATGATAAACTCAATTACTTCATAATAACCTAGATGCCCGCAGTATAAAAAGTATTTTTCTTCAGTAATTGATCTTTTAGCTGGCATACATGCAAAGTCGGCCAGTATAGGAACTTTAAGCATAGGTTTTCTGAAATGCCTGACTTTCTGTTCAAGCAAAGTGCTTATCGGTAAAATCGCATCTGTAAAATATCCGAATAGATAGTCGAACAGTAAAAAGTCAAATCTTTTAATTATTGGGATCTTTTTGAAATAAAGGTGCCACTCGGTGAGCGTGACTATAAGCTTATAATTTAACCGTTTCGCCATGAGAACGTAAATGAGAAACAACGGGAAGTAACTGTGTTCTGTTATCAGGATGTTCTTTCCGCCACTCTTCTTTTCTTCTTTTAGTATTCCGTATATCGATCTTAGATTTTTAAAAAGATCGAATGGTTTGCTTTTTTGCACATGAGAAAAAACATAATAAGTGATCCCATACTTTTCGCCTGTTAAAAAGCTATCGTTACCTTTTAAACCAA
>JACMJX010000347.1 GCA_014380425.1 Chitinophagaceae bacterium
GCGAATTAATTCGTTCAAAACAATTATCACCGGTTGACCTCGTGAATAATTGTCTTGCTAAAATAAAGGAGTTGAATCCAACACTAAATGCTTTCATCTCTGTTTTGCATGACGAAGCAATAGAATCAGCAATTGTTGCGGAAAAGGAAATAAGTAAGGGAAACTGGAAAGGCGTTTTGCATGGAATTCCAATAGCTGTAAAAGATTTTTATGATACTGCTGGTATTAAAACAACAGCAGGGTTCGAAAAATTTAAAGACCGAATTCCCGAAAAAGATGCTGCTGTAGTTAAACTGTTGAAAGAAAGCGGAGCGATACTAATTGGTAAAACCAATATGCATAAATTAGGAATGGGAACAACCTCGGTAGATAGTTATTTTGGAAGTGTACACAACCCGATTAATCCGCAATATGTTGCAGGTGGTTCATCGGGAGGTTCGGCAGTGGCAATAGCCACGGGAATGTGTTTTGCAACAGTTGACACTGATGCAGTTGGTTCTTGCCGCATTCCTGCGGCTTGTTGTGGTGTAATGGGTTTCAAAGCAAGTAATGGCTTAATAAACATGGAAGGAATTCTTGCGGGAGAAAAAACTGATGAAACCATCGTTCAATTTTCTGCTGCAGGGATAACAACTCGTAATGTTGAGGATACTGAAATAATGTTAAACGTATTAACTAACAACCAAACAAAGAGGAATAATTCCAATAGTGCTTTAAAAATTGGTATAGTGCAAAACTTTAGTGGTAATGAAGAAATAAAAAAGTCATTTTTAAAAGTATCAGCAAAACTTAAAGAATTACATTATGAAATAATACCTATAGAAATTCCTTTTGATAAGGCACAATTCAATATAGAAAATTTAAAAAAAGACCGTGACGCTGTAAATGAATTATTATTTACTAAAGTGGATTTGCTTTTGCTTCCCACACTTAAAGATTATGTACCCACAATAGAAGATGCTAAGAAAAAAGGAGACCAGGCTATAGCTCCTGCCAATACCTTTTTCTGTAATTACTTTGGTTTGCCCGCTATAAGCATCACATATGAAAAAGATACAAAAGGTTTTCCTTTAGCATTTCAGGTTATAGGAAAGCCAATGCAAGATTATGAGGTGCTTGATTTTGCAAAAAAGTTTGAGTGATTACCAAGAAAATAATTTTTGACAAATGTTCCATAACGATAGCACGAACGCACAACACTATATTTTCGCAATTGGTATGAATGGAAATCACTTCATTTTTTTATAAATAAATAACAAAGTGGAGCCCAGCAACCACTAAAAAACGGGGCGTTATTGAAAAACTATACTAGTAGGAAAACAATTAAAAAAAATTATAAAATGGAAAATAAAGCAAAAAAAACGCAAACTGAATCTACTTTAATTCTTGCTCAAATAGCCTGGGTCGTAAAAGATATCTCGGTTACAGAAAGATTTTTTAAGGAAACCTTGGGCATAAGTAAATTTAGCAAAGCCGAAATAAGTCGTGCCAAAGACTATGACGGCACTTATTACGATAAGCCATCTAATGCTGAGAATCTCGTTTCAGTTGCGTATTCGGGTGGGGTATTTATTGAACTCATACAGCCTGTTTCAGGTAATAGTATTTTTCAAGATTATCTTGAAAAAAATCCTGCTGGAGGTATGCAACACGTTGCATACAAGATACCCGTTGCTAAACTTGATAAGGTAATTTCCGAATTTGGGGATAAAGGGTTACCCGTAATATCAAGATTCGATACGCCCATTGCTATCATTGTTTTTTTCGACACTTATAAAGAAATTGGCGTTATGACCGAAATAATGGGTATCACTGAAGAAGGTGAGAAAGCTGTTGAGAAAATGAAAAGTGAAATGAGTTAATCTGCACACCAAATTTTAATTTTTTTAAAAAAAAATATGAACAAAGAGACAAGAAATATACTCCTGAAAAGCTTAGATAGATTAGTGGGATCATGGGAAACATCAGACCCAAGTGGAGCGGACGCTGTAAAAGGACAATCTACTTTTGAATGGATGGAAGGCGGTAATTTCCTTGTACAACACATAAATTTAAGCGAAGCAAAAGGAATTGAAATTATTGGCTATGACGAAAAAAGCAATTCGCTTAAATCGCATTACTTCGAGGGTAGCACAGGTAAACATCTTGAATATACCTATCAATTAGAAGATGATACCTTGACCGTTTCCATTGATATGCCAACAGCCAAAGGGCAATTTATCGGAAAGTTTAACGATGACAACAGCGAATACAAAGGGAGATGGGATTGGATGCAAGATGGTAAAAAAATGGGGTTTGAAGCGAAAATGAATAAAATAAAATGAAAAAGATAATCGGAATATTTCTCAGTCTTGTAAAAAAATAAAAAATGGAAACAAAGATTTTAATTCAAAAAGAAACAATTAGTGCGGCATTAAATACAACTATAACTGATTTATTACAGTTGCTTGCAGTTTTTGATGAAGCGCAAATAAATGTCATTCCTTTTAAAGATAGTTGGACAGCAGGTCAACTTTCAAAGCATGTATTGATGAGTAATGAAGGATTTATTGAAATATTGAATGGCCCAAACAAAGAAACCCAAAGACAGGCGGATAAAATGGTACAAAAAATAAAAAGTGATTTTTTAGATTTTAGTACAAAGGGTCAATCAGCAGATAATTTGAAACCTCCAATAATTGACTATAATAAAAACGCATTACTCATTTCTCTGGAAGCTTTAAAAGAAAAAATAAGTGAAGCTATTGAAAACCTTGATTTAACGAAAACATGCACAGCTCTTGAATTACCAGTGTATGGCTTTTTAACCAGGTGGGAAGCACTTCATTTTATGCTTTATCATACTCAAAGGCATATTCATCAGTTAAAGAATATCTTAAAAAAAGTGGCATCGCAGTAATGATAAAAAATGTATTTGGCTTAATAAACTTTGTAAAAATGATGATGATATTACTTCCTATTTAAACAATTTTTTATGCAAAATCACTTACAAATCATTGCAGGAATTATAGGGCTTATAACCTACTGTTTTCTTTTTTTTAAAATCTTTAAAAATAATGCTAAACAAAATTTTGCAGCCTTTTTACTTTGGGCAATTTTAAGTATTATAACTACTATTACTGTTTTTATAGAAGAAGGTAATTACTGGCTTTCGCTGGGCAATGTTTTAGGTGAAACAGCAATTACTATTTTACTAATTGTAAAAAAGCAAATTGCATGGTCGTGGATAGAAACTTCAACTGCGTTTTTGGTAATAATTTGTTTAATAATCTGGTTTTTTATGGGTGAGAAAGCAGCTATCGTTTCATCCAGTTTAGCAACAGTAACAGCAAGTATTCCTCAAATGGTGAGTACTTACAAGAAGCCATCATCTACTCCTACTGGAATTTACGTGGCATTCTTAATGGCAAATATTTTATCGCTTTATGCGGGAAAATCATGGACAATCGAAGAACGTTTTTATCCTGCTTCGGCAGTCGTTTTATGCTTAATAATTGCGCTTTTTTCATTGAGAATTTTACAAACCATTGGCATTAGAAACACCAATAGAGCTGATTGAATAAAATATTTCCAATTAATCAAAGCACTTTATGAGAAAAGTAATCTTAAACTTAGCCATAATACTAGACGTTTTCATTGAAAGGCCAAACATTGACATGGAATGGCTTGTGCGACATGGAATATCGAACTTCTAAATGACTTTACTAAAGATTTTAAAGAAAATATATAAACAATTAAAAAATTAAATTATGAAAGCAACTTCTATCATTCCAAGCATTCTTTACGAAGATGCAACCGCTGCCATTGAGTGGTTGTGCAATGCTTTTGGATTTGAAAAACATTTAATTGTTCCCGGTGAAGATGGAATAATTGTTCATGCCCAGTTAACGCTTGGAGATATAATGATTATGATAGGTTCTGCACAAAGGCAAAGTGAATACACTAAACTTATAAAGCAGCCAAATGAGATTGGCAATTTTGAAACGCAGAGTCCGTATATAGTTTTAGCGGAAAATGATATGGAAGCTCATTATGAAAAAGCTAAAGCACACGGAGCTAAAATTGTAATTCATTTGAAGGAGGAGGATTACGGAGGCAAAAATTATTCTTGCTATGACCCCGAAGGACATTTATGGAATTTTGGTTCTTACGACCCTTGGAATACAACAAATAAATAAGTTTAACTATTTCAAGACTTTAAAATAAATACATAAACATTTAAAAAAAACAATCATGAAAGTACATCCTTATTTAAACTTTGACGGCAAAGCCGAAGAAGCATTTATGTTTTACAAATCCGTTTTTGGCGGAGAATTTTCGGCAAATATGAAAATGTCCGAAATGCCGGATGGCAAAAAACTTTCAAAAGAAGAGCAAAACCGCACGATGCACATTGCTTTGCCTATTGGTGAAGGTACAGTGCTGATGGCATCGGATATTGTTCCTTCTGCTGGGCATAAGTTGCAATCGGGCAGCCAAACTTACACGATGTTAAGCCCAGATACCAAAGAAGAAGCAGACCGCTTATTTGATGGGCTTTCCAAGGATGCGGACATTGAAATGAAAATGGAAGATACATTTTGGGGCGATTATATGGGCAGTTTTACTGATAAGTTTGGCATTAAATGGATGATAAATGTGACGGTACAGCGAAATTAAAAGTATGGGAACGTTCAAAAAACAACTTAAAGAAGTTTCAGAAATAAGAAGCAATGCAAGGTGTTTTTGAACGTTTCTTTTTCTGCAACTCAGGTCTAAGCTAAGTTGCAGAAAATTCTTTTAGTGACCTTTAAGGCGTTAGACTTAGTTTTTAGCATACAAAAGTGTAATGCCTTTGTTACGTCATACCAAGTTTAATTTTCCACTTTTCCACCATCAAAAAATTACCGGAGTATTGACTTTAAAGGAATTTGATTTTATTATATCGGTATTATATTTATCAATTATCATCCGCGTTACTGCTAAATGATGGTTCCTTTTCTTTTGATCTCTTCAATAATTTTTCTTCTTATGTAAAAGCCTTTATTTTAAAGCTATTTTAAAAATCTGCTAATTTACTACACTACCCTTTTTTAGAAAACTTAGAATTACACTATTCGCCGCACCCGCTGCTCCATCATCATTAGATCTATCAATGCAAGTGCGGTGGCGGCTTCGAGAATAACAGGGGCGCGAAGCGCAACACAGAGATCGTGTCTGCCTTTGATGGAGAAGTCCTCCGTTTGGCCTGTTTCCCAGTTAAGGCTGTTCTGCTCTTTTGGAGTAGAGGCGGTCGGTTTGATGGATATGCGAAAAATGAGTTCGTTGCCATTCGTGATGCCACCGACGATTCCACCGGCATGGTTGGTGCGGGTTCTGCCTTCCATGTTTTCTATGGCATCGTTATGCTCGGTGCCGAACATTTTTGATGCTGCAAAGCCGCTTCCGAATTCAATACCTTTCACTGCGGGTATGGCAAATACGATATGTGCTATGATGGATTCTGCGGAGTCGAAGAACGGCTCGCCGAGGCTGGCGGGTAAACCATTAACGCGGCATTCTACGATGCCCCCAACAGAGTCCTTAGCGTCGATGGCACGCTGAAGGCCTATGTCTAAGTCTGCCTCACCGCCTATTTCCGTGACTGCTGCATGTATGCTAACACCGGGCATTAGCTTTTTGGCAATGGCGCCTGCGGCTACCAGCCCGGTAGTGAGCCGGGCGCTGAAATGACCACCGCCCCTGTAGTCCTCATGGCCGCCATATTTCTGGTGGGCCACCATGTCTGCATGTCCGGGCCGGGGGAAACTTCGCTGCTTTTCGTAGTCGCTGCTTCGTATATTATTATTTTCAAAGAAAATAGTTATGGGAGCGCCGGTCGTTTTACCATTGAATACACCACTCTTGATGAGAGGGTAATCCGCCTCCTGGCGGGGTGTGGTTCCTTTCTGTTTACCACCTTTTCTGCGTTCGAGATCCGGCAGCATGTCTGCATCTGATAAAACAAGGCCTGCCGGGCAACCATCGATAACGATACCGACAGACTCGCCGTGCGACTCTCCGAAAATATGCACGCTGAAGATGCGGCCGAATGAGTTCATAACTATGCTTTATTTATGATGGATCCTAATGACTGCAAGTGTTCAAAGAAATCGGGATATGATTTGTTGATGGCCTGCGCATCGTCAATGGCAGTAATTCCTTCCGCTTTAAGGGCAGCAACGGCACATGCCATCGCGATGCGATGGTCGTGATGCGAATGTACAGACGCACCTCTTAAGCCCGTGCTGCCGTCGATGATCATGAGGTCATCCTGAAGATCGATCTTTATGCCCATTTTACCAAACTCCTCCTGCAATGTAAGCGCCCTGTTGCTTTCCTTATGTGTGAGGCGGCTAGCACCTTGTATCACCGTTTTACCATGGCAGTAAGCCGCCAGGGCTACGAGTGGAGGAAATAGATCTGGGCATTCCGTAGCATCAAAATGAAATGCTTTCAGTGCGCCCGGTGCCACTTCAATCTGCTCCGGCTGCACGGAAAGCACGGCACCGCATTGCATCAGTGCCTGCAGCACAGCCTTATCAGCCTGGGTAGAAAAGATATCCAGCCCCTTTACTACGATTCCGCCGGCTATGGCACCTGCCACCAGCAGGAAAGAGGCACCACTCCAATCACCCTCTACCTTGTAAGATGTTGCTTTATAGCTGTTAGATTGCTTCAAAAAGCAGAAAGACTCATAATTATCGTTGACCACCTCTATGCCGAAATGTTGCATTACCTGCAGTGTAAGATCTATATAAGGCTTACTGGTAAGGTTATGTACTCGAATGCAAACACCTTCGGCACCCGCTGCACCGTAAGCCATCAGCAGCCCTGTAAGAAACTGTGAACTGAGTGATCCATCCACTTCTATGTTGGCTGGCTTCAGGGGGCCTTTTATTCTGAGAGGTACTTTGCCCATGTTCGATTCAATTGCAATACCGAGAGATGGAAAAATTTTATTGAAGAACGACATGGGCCTTGTAACAAGACTGCCCGTGCCATTTATAACAATCTCGCGGCTGCTCAGTGCCGTAATAGGCGTAAACATCCGGATGCCCAGTCCGGATTCTCCGCAATTCAGTTCATCTGCAATGGGGTAAACGCCTTTACTCTTTACCGTGAGTGAACCATCGGCATTAGCGGTTACTAATGCACCCAGTTTTGTTATTACGTCGAGTGCGGCAAGATCGTCATTGCTTTTACCAGGTGATAGCAGTTGCGTGGTGCCTATAGACAATAATGCTGCTGCGCAGGCACGCTGCATCGAGCTTTTGGATGCAGGTGCCTGAATGGTGCCTGAAATGGACGATGGCTGTATTTGTACGATCACTTATAAAGCTTGAATGATTTGTTCTAATTGTATCATTGGTATGTTCGTTACAGTTGCTTTTCCGATCTCTTCAAGCAACACGAAATTCATTCCCTGCCCGCTCCGCTTCTTATCCATCTTCAACACCTCGAACGCCTGCTGCTTATTGTATTCCATAGCAATAGGCAGGTGGTATTGTTGCAGCAACCTGCTGATGCGTTCCGTTTGGGAAGCAGGGAGGCCTTTGATCTTTTCTGAAATAACAGCCGCAGCTACCATACCGATACTGATAGCATGGCCATGCAATAATTGATACTCGTTTTCAATGGCGTGGCCGAGGGTGTGTCCGAAATTAAGCAGTTTGCGTTCTCCCTGTTCGAATTCATCCTGCTCTACTATTTCCGATTTGATAACCACGTTTCTTTCGATGGTTTCTGCCAGCAAAGATTTGTTACTTCTAAAGTCTTTCAGCTGGTGCTTTTCGAGAAAGTCGAAGAGATGGGTATCTTTGATACAAGCGTGCTTGATGACTTCTGCGAAGCCGTTTACCCACTGTTCCCAAGGAAGAGTTTGAAGAAATGAATAGTCGTACAAGATAAATTCCGGCTGTCGGATGGTGCCCACCAGGTTTTTATAGATACCCACGTCGATCCCATTCTTTCCGCCCACCGCGGCATCCGTCTGTGCAAGAATAGTGGTTGGCACAAAGCCTACGCTGAGGCCACGCATATAGACAGCAGCAGCGTATCCAGCGATATCTGTTACAACACCGCCGCCTACACCAATTATAAAAGTTTTTCTGTCTGCCTCATAACGGATTAGTTGCTGCATAATACTGTCGACCGTTGCCTGCTGTTTGTACTGCTCGCCAGCAGGAATCACTATTGTGCTATAACCAGCAAACTTATCTTGATGCAACCCATAAACATCAGCATCCGTAATGATGATGATCTTATCCCGGTGAACAATGTCGCCAATGGCAGACATGGTTCCATCCATATAACAGCTTACTTTTTTTCCGGAGAATGTGTACGTTAATGTTCTCATCCCGCCTAAGAATTCATGATCTTATTCTGACGGTTGATACTTTCCATGTGAACCGCATCGAAGTATTTGGTGATGAATTCTTGACTGAGACCCAGCTTATCTCCTCGCTGGTAAGCTCTTTCGAGAATTTCATTCCAGCGGTTGGTTTGAAGGATAGTGATATTGTTTTCTTTTTTATACTGCCCGATCTTCTCGGCAATCTTCATACGCTGGCCGATGATCTGCATCAGTTCGTCATCAAGGTGGTTGATCTGCTGGCGCAGCTTTTCCAATGCTGCATTCAGTTCTTCCGACGTTTCTTCTTTTCTCCAGATAATGGTCTCCAGCATCTGTGCGAGACGCTCGGGGGTTACCTGTTGCTTGGCATCGCTCCAGGCATTATCGGGATCAATGTGTGTTTCTATGATCAGGCCGTCAAAATCCAGGTTGATAGCTTGTTGCGCTACGTCAAGCAGGATATCCCTGCGTCCGCAGATATGTGAAGGATCATTGATAAGCATGGTATCCGGAAACCGGCGCTTCATTTCGATAGCCAGGTGCCACATGGGTGCATTACGGTATTCAGTGTTGCCATAAGAAGAAAAACCGCGGTGAATGAGACCGATCTGCTTAATACCTGCTTTGGCTACCCGCTCCATCGCACCGATCCACAGCTCAAGATCAGGATTTATAGGGTTTTTTATCAACACCGGTACATCTGCGCCCTTCAAAGCGTCCGCAACTTCCTGTACGCTGAACGGGTTAACAGTAGTACGTGCTCCGATCCATAGTACATCCACATCGAAGTGCAGTGCGTCCTCTACTTGCTTGGCAGTAGCCACTTCTATAGCTACCGGCAATCCACTTACTTTTCGTGCTTGTTGTAGCCAGGGAAGTCCTTTGGTTCCAATACCTTCAAAGCTGCCGGGTCTTGTACGCGGCTTCCATATACCGGCACGTAGAATATCCACTTTGCCCGTTTGAGCAATTCCTGTCGCTGTTTGCATCACCTGTTCTTCAGTTTCTGCGCTACAGGGCCCCGCTATTATCAGGGGTCTCTTGTTCCATTTCTGCTGAACAAGATCTTTTGTTGTTGGTTCGGTTGCTTGCATTTATTATTAATTTTTCAATCCTGACTCTTACCTGCTATTAGCATCGTTCATTCGGATCCTTCTCCCCTTGTAAGTTTTGCCATCTACAGCAGAGATCATTTTGCTGGCGGACGATGCATCCACTTCTACCCAACTATTCATCTCTTTCATGTCTATTCTGCCCAACACTTCTTTTTTCAGGTCGCTCATATCGAGAATAAACTGAAGGAAGCTGGCTTTATAAAAGCCGTCTTTCGTTCCAAGGTTTACGAACAGCTTGGTAAAGTTGCCATTTCCATTAAAGCTTCTGCCCTGGGTGTCTCTCACTTCACGAACCCTGCCATCTCTGGAAGTACTATCTCTATATTCCACCCGAGTTCTTCTGTCGTCACGCACGTTCAAGTCTTCTGCATTCTCGTAGTACTTAAGGAAGCGGTCGAATTCCATGGCGGCAACGCGCTTCAATACTTCTTCCTTGCTCATTTCGGCGAACTTTTCTTCCAGCATCGGCACATATGTTTCATAGTCGCCGTGGCTGATATCGGTTTGTATCAGTTTGTCCATAAAGTGAAAGAACTGCTTACGGCATACATCCTTGCCGGTCGGGATCTCCAGCTTATGAAACTGTATCTGGTTGATCTTTTCCAGTGCGCGCAGCTTAAATGTTTCACGGCTATGGATAATCGAGATACAAATGCCCGTTTTACCGGCACGCCCTGTTCTTCCACTCCGGTGTGTGTATACTTCCACATCATCTGGCAGTTCAAAATTGATAACATGAGAAATGCCTTGTACATCGATCCCTCTTGCGGCAACGTCTGTTGCTATGAGCAGTTGCAGACTTTTATCCCTGAACTGCGACATTACCTTATCACGCTGGCCTTGGTTAAGGTCACCATGCAATGCGTCTATATCGTACCCTTCTCTGGTCAGTTTTTCAGATATATCCTGAGCGTCTGCTTTCGTGCGCGTAAAAATAATACCATACATTCCCGGGTTAAAGTCAATAATACGTTTCAGTGTTTCATAGCGATGCTGCGCACTACTGATGTAATACTGGTGATCGATGCTTTTATTAGCGGTATTTACTTTACCTACCGTTACTTCCATCGGTTCTTTCATATACTTTTTGCTCACCCGGCGGATCTCTGGAGGCATTGTGGCGCTAAATAGCCAGGTGGCATCTCGTTCCGGTGTATTCTTCAGAATGAACTCTATATCATCCTGAAAGCCCATATTCAGCATTTCATCGGCTTCGTCGAGCACTACGTATTTTATCTTTTCAAGGTTGATGGCCTTTCGTTCTATAAGATCGATTAGCCTTCCTGGTGTTGCTACTACTATGTGCACGCCTCTTTTAAGGTCGCGGATTTGCATGGTAATAGACGTACCGCCGTAAACGGCTAGTACATGAATACCCGGCATGAACTTCTTGAACAATTCCACTTCATTCACGATCTGCATACACAGTTCACGCGTTGGGCACACTACAAGCGCCTGCGGGTAGCGCTCCTTCGAATCGATCAACTGCAACAGCGGTATGCCAAATGCCGCTGTTTTTCCTGTGCCCGTCTGGGCCAGTCCAATAAAATCCTTGGTGCCGCTTAACAGCACGGGGATTGATTTTTCCTGTATTTGAGTTGGGTTCACAAACCCCAACTCGTCGGTTGCCTGCACTAATCGCGGATCAATGCCCAACCCTTCAAATGTCATCATAAATAGTAAAAATTTGCGCAAAGGTACTATAATAATGTCATCCCGTCAGTTTTGGGTCAAAACATGTCAACGGATGCTATTTTATAATCCTTTTAATTTTATTGGCATTCTCTATCAGTTCCTTTAAATACTCGTAATTCTCCTTCTCCAGGCAGCTTTTGAATTTACGCAGTTGAGAGATATGCTCATTCAGCACATCGAGAATATTTTCCTTGTTCTGCATAAAAATCGGCACCCACATGGCAGGATTGCTTTTGGCCAGTCTTACAGTGCTCTCAAAGCCACCACTTGCGAGTTCGAAGATGGCTTGGTCTTCCCGTTCTTTTTCCAACACGGTGTTTGCCAGCGCAAAAGAAGTAATGTGAGAGATATGGCTCACATAAGCTGCATGAAGATCATGCGCCATTGCATCCATGTATAGAAGATGCATGCCTATTGCCCGGTACATGTTCTCTACCATTTCTATCGCTCCAGGATGGCTTTCTTCTTTATTGCAGATCACCACGGCTTTATTTGCAAAAGCACCTCGCACCGCCGCTTCTGGACCGCTGTACTCAGTTCCCCACATTGGGTGAGTGGCAACGAAACGTTTATGCATCGGGTGGCTTCGTACCAGCTCGCAAACGGCTTGCTTGGTAGAGCCCACGTCCATCAGCACCTGGTGCTGTATCCTGTTCAGCAAAGGCAGGATAATTTCGCCAACAGCATTCACCGGGATAGCTATAATAACAAGATCTGCCTGGTCTAAGGCAGGCTCCCAGTCCATCACCTCATCTACCAGGCCCAGGCTCAATGCTTTCTGCAGGTGCTCCTTGTTAGCGTCTACACCAATAATACGGGAAGCAAAACCCTTTTCCCGCATAGCCAGTGCCATAGATCCGCCAATCAAACCGATACCTATTATCGTGACTGTCATATTGCTGTTATTAAAGCGAGCGCCTTTTCAAGAACTTCTTTTTTCTGACAGAGACTCACTCTCACATACCCGTTACCGTTACTGCCAAAAATACCGCCTGGAGTTATGAATACATTTTTATCATAAAGAACCTGATCGCTTAGGGTAAAACCATCATTATAGCGGTCTGGAATGGAAGCCCATACAAACAAACCTGCCTGAGTGTTATTGAAGCTGCAGCCGAGCGCCTCCAGTATCCTGTACACTACTTGCCTGCGTTCATGATACGTTACGTTCAGCTCATCATACCATTCCCTGCTAAGGGATAGCGCTTTAGCGGCAGCCAACTGCACGGGCAGAAACATGCCACTGTCCATATTACTCTTAAAACGAAGTACTTCGTCTATGCGTTCCTTGGCTGCAGCCATAATACCCACACGCCAGCCTGCCATGTTCACCGACTTACTAAGTGAATTCAGTTCTATTGCAATATCTTTCGCACCATCTACGGAAAGAAGACTTGCAGGTTTGTCATTTAGTATAAAACTATATGGATTGTCGTGACATATAAGGATACTATGTCTCTTGCCAAACGCTACAATTCTTTCAAACAGCTGCTTTGAGGGTAGCTTGCCGGTAGGCATGTGTGGATAATTGATCCACATTATCTTTACCCTACTTAGGTCCATCTTTTCCAATGCATCGAAATCAGGCTCCCAGTTGCCGTCTTCCTTCAACTCATAATCTATACAACTGCCTCCGGCAAGCTGCACTGCACTTCGATACGTGGGATAACCCGGATTCGGTATCAGGGCCCGATCGCCCTCGTCTAGGTAAGTCATGCACACATGCATGATTCCTTCCTTGGAACCGATCAGTGGAAGGATCTCCGTATCGGGATTCAGCTGCACACCATACCAGGATTCATAAAAGCTGGCAATAGCATTGCGCAATACCGGCGAGCCTTTATAGCTTTGGTATGCATGTACATTCGGCTTTATACTTTCTTCATTCAAAACCTTAATTACATCCGGATGCGGCGGCAGATCCGGACTTCCGATTCCCAGATTGATGATCTGTTTTCCGGCTTTATTCAAAGCGTCTATCTCACGAAGCTTCTGTGAGAAATAATATTCCCCGATCCCTTCCAGGCGTTTAGATGTAGCTATCATTAATATTTCTTTAGTCATAAACATAGGATCACACTGTTTCCCCTTTTTTATAAATACCATACACCCTCACTTCTTCTGTCATACTTTTTATAGCCTCCATTACCGTATTAAACTGGTCTAGCGAATCGAATTCCATATCCGCGTGAAATGAATACTTCCAGTCGCTACCTGGTATCGGGAAGCTTTGCAACTTGCTTAGGTTGATTCCCCCATCGGCAATTTTCGTTAATACCTTGGCAAGACTACCCCTTGAATGATCGGTATTGAAGTTAACAGAAGCTTTGTTGGCGTCATGGAGCTTATCCGACTGTTCCTCAGGTTGCAGTATAAGAAAACGCGTATAATTATTCCGCATCGTGTGAATATTGGGAGCGATTATCTCGAGGTTAAAGAGATCTGCAGCCAGCTTACTGGCAATAGCAGCTATATGGCTGCTTTTTTGCTCTTGAATACGCTTTGCGCTTAACGCGGTATCTTCTGTTTCTACCAGTTTCCAGTTGTACTTGTCAAGGTATTCCGTGCATTGCAACAGCGCCATGTAATGCGAATGCACTTCACGTATATCTTCCAGTTTCACTCCCGGGTTCACGAGCAGGTTCTGTTTGATCTGCAGGTAAACTTCGCCAGTTATAACCAGGCTACTTTTCTGAAGCAATGTATAATTAGGTAGTATGCTCCCGGCGATGGAATTTTCTATTGCCATTACTCCACCGTCACTTTCTTTTCTGTTGGCGGCTATCTTTATTACGTCTTTGAATGTAGCACAGGGCAGTACTTCCACATGCTTTCCGAAAAACTGCCTTGCAGCAACCTGGTGAAAACTTCCTTCATAACCTTGTATGGATACTTTCTTATTCATAGTCGTAAAAAAAAGTCCCCCGGGTCTGCCGGGGGACTTTTTATGTTGAGTTTTTAGTTCTTAGCTGTTTCAACAAAAGCTCCCCGTTCCACTGATAAAGTAGAAAAAGAAGTTAAAATAAAATCGTGTATTTGTTTTTGTTGAAGTCATTTATGATTCAAATGTAGAAAGTAATTAGAATAAAACAAATTTATTTTTGAATGATAGAACTATATGGATGGCTAAGGCGGGCATCCCGCCTGGAATTTCGAGGGTATCGGTTATTTTCAGGAACAAACAAGCTGTTTCTTTTGTGCTTTGCCAGGCAGTGAGATCGGTTACGAGCCTTAATCGAGACGCCGGGCGAGCCGCTCGTCGATAAGCTGAAACAGGTGAAAGGGTTTGTAGATGCGCCAGTTCTCGATGTCCATGAGTTCTATGTAATAGTTAAGCCTCGCTTTCCTGAAATCGTGCTGGGCTTGAAAAGGCATATTAAGACATACAATCCAGCCGTTTTCATCGGTAACTTCATCAAACCATTCCTGGTAATACTCCTTGTCGCTATTATGAAAGTTCAGAACGTTTTCTGCTATTAAAACAAATTTTGTAATACCCTCTTTAAAGAAGCCATCCGTTACATCTCGTCTCATGGTCATAATATCATTCTCGATCGCATCGTTCCATTCCCCTATCAGCTCGATGATAACGTATCGTTCTTCATAGTCTGCCATCAGCACTTTCATATATAGAGTGCGGGAACCAAAATCGTCCCACTGCGGGTGAATGTAGTAGTTGTAGATAGTTTGGGTAAACTCGAACTCAGAATGTTGTGCACCGAAGAAAGGTGAACGCTCATCCTCCTCTGTTACATAAATGTGTCTCCAGTTATAAAAAGGTTCTATCTCGTGCATACGGCGGAAGCTGTTTATTGATGATACTTAATGAGCCCCTCCATAGGATTCTTCAATATTGTGCCAAGCTCCAATTCATAACTATGACAAAGCTCCTTTACCACGTCCCGGAATCCAAAAGCTATGCTTCCGGTAAAATTAATGGGAAGACTCCAGCTTTCTGCGTATTTGCAGATGTGATGGAAAAAGAAATCATTCAATCCGTCTTCGATGATATTCTCTATCATATAATGGCCCCGGTTTTCTACTAAAAAAGTAGCAAAGGATGCCAGGTATCGATTCGGTAGCGCGTTTTTATAAACGTTGTCGAGAATATCCGTTAGGTTGGTATTAAACGATTCATTAAATCTAAATTTTAGATCTTCATCAAATGTATTGTACAGATAGTATTGCAGCACTTTTTTACCAAGGTAGGTACCGCTGCCTTCATCGCCCAGTACATAGCCCAGTCCAGGGCTGTTCTTCAGTATTTTCTTTCCGTTGAAATAACAGGAATTACTGCCCGTGCCGAGAATGCAGATGATTCCCCTTGAGTTGCCGCTCAGCGCATGGCAGGCACCCAGCAGGTCGTGCTCCACATGCATTTTCGCGCCCTTGAATGTTGCCTTTAATGCTTTTTTAATGATCAGGCGATTTTCGGTTGTACCGCAGCCGGTTCCATAGTAAAAGATTTCATCTATTTCGTAGTTCTTGATTTTGGGAAGCAAGTTAGCTTTTATCAGATCTATTATGGCAGCAGTATTGAGGAAATACGGGCTAATGCCCTGCGTGAAGATTGTTTTTTTCTTTCCGTTGTCCAAGATGCACCACTCACATTTAGTACTGCCGCTGTCGGCAATCAATTTAGGCATATTTCGAGATTAGGTATTATAAATTATAATATAACGAAATTAGGAAAACCGGGTCACTCGTTATCTATAATATTTAGCTTAATTTGCAGCATATAACTATGCAACAGGAAAACAAGAAATTCCAGCCATGGCTTCCCCTGCTGTTTGCGCTGGTGCTGGTCGCGGGAATCTTTATTGGATATAAGCTGAGAGAGAACACAGGTGCCAGCTTTTTCAAGGCGGGCCGAAGAGCGCCTCTGCAAGAGGTGATCGACCTTGTCCGCATGAAATATGTCGACTCTGTAAATACCGATACACTCGCCGATATAGCTATTCAGGATATTCTTTTAAAGCTCGACCCGCATTCCATTTATATTCCACCGGTTGAACTACCGGAAATGAACGAAGACCTGCAAGGCAATTTCCAGGGTATAGGCGTGGAGTTTCATATTTATAAAGACACGGTGAACGTAATAAACGTACTTGAAAAAGGACCCAGTGAGAAGGCAGGTTTGCAAGTAGGCGATCAGTTTATAAAGGTGGGAGATTCACTGGTAGCAGGTAATAAGATAACGGGGCCTCGTATCAAAAACATGCTGCGAGGGCCGGGTAGTAGTATGGTAGAAGTAACATTACTTCGCGCGGGCAGGCAACAGAATTTCAGCATCCGTCGCGGGGTGATCCCTCTCCCCTCCCTAGACGCTTCCTACATGGTGGACGGGGTAACAGGCTTTATACGTCTCAATAAATTTTCGGAAAATACCTACGAAGAATTCATGCAGGCACTCGAAGACCTGCAGCGCAAAGGTATGAAGCAGTTGATCCTCGATCTTCGAGGAAATGGTGGTGGTATTCTTTCGGAAGCCGTAGATATTGCCGACGAATTTCTGGATGAAGATAAACTCATTCTTTCTACTAAAGGCTCTCATGTGCCCATAATAGAATATAGAAGCAAAAGACCTGGCCTGTTTGAAAAAGGGCAACTAGCCGTACTGATAGACGAGAGTTCTGCTTCTGCAAGCGAAATACTTGTGGGTGCTATTCAGGATTGGGACCGTGGCACTGTAATAGGCCGCCGGAGTTTTGGTAAGGGCTTGGTGCAGGAGCAATATGAATTAAACGACGGAGCGGCATTGCGCCTCACAGTAGCACGTTACTATACCCCCAGCGGCAGGAGTATTCAGAAGCCTTATACCGGCAACGACCATTACGGTGATGATCTTATGGAGCGTTACGAACACGGAGAGCTGGTGAATGCAGACAGCAATAAGGTGATAACAGGCAAAGCTTTTAAAACCAGCAAGGGCAGAACGGTGTATGGAAGTGGCGGCATTATGCCAGATGTATTCGTGCCTTTCGATACTACGGCTTTTTCCAGTACGCTGGCGAAAGTATTTACATCGAATACACTCAGCAACTTCGTTTACAGGTATTACATCGTTCATAAAAACGAGCTAAAAACGTATAGTTCTGCAAGCACTTTTGCCGCTAATTTTAGGAACGAGGGAGGAGTATGGAATGAATTCCTATCTTTTGCAGCGGCCGACAGCCTGAATCTTGGCGGGCTTCAGGAAAAGGAAAAACTGGTGGCACAGCGCCGTCTCGAAGCCCTTCTCGCACGCCTGCCGTGGAGAACGCAGGGATTTTATGAAGTAATCAACAGAACCGACCCTGCGGTGCAGAAAGCACTGGAAGTGCTAAAATAGTTATCCTGTTATATACCTGCTGATTCCTAATCGAACTTCTTTTTTAATTCCATCAGTTTAGCCTGGAAAGGATCGAGTTTTTCTGTCCCTTTTATGGAGTTTTTGTTACCTAGGGAGGCTCTAGCAGCGGCAGGGCCGGGAGCAGTTTTAGCCGCACCGCTATCCTTCATCGAAAGCGCAATCCTTTTCCTGTTTACATCTACTTCTGTAATGGTTACCATCACCTTCTGCTGCAGCTTCACCACCGCGTTGGGGTCAGAGATATACGTATTACTTAACTGCGATATATGAACAAGCCCGTCCTGCTTCACTCCTATATCCACAAAAGCTCCGAAATTGGTGATATTAGTAACAAGGCCTGCCACCCGCATGCCGACCTTGAGATCTTCGATCGTCTTTATCGTATCATCAAAACGAAACTCCTCGATCTGATTACGGGGATCACGGCCTGGCTTTTCAAGTTCCTTCAATATATCTTCGATGGTAAACTCGCCAGCCGATCCTGTAATATACTTTTTGCGATCGATCTGTTTACGCAGTTCAGGTTTTTTAATAAGATCTTCCAGCGAGCAGTTCAGATCCTTTGCCATGTTCTCCACGATGCCATAGCTTTCGGGGTGTACTGCACTATTATCTAAAAGGTTTTGCGAGCCTTGTACCCGTAAAAAGCCTGCGCATTGCTCAAAAGTTTTAGGCCCCATCAGGCTTACTTTCTTTAGTTGCGACCGGGAAGTGAAACTACCGTAGGTAGATCGGTATTCTACAATGTTTTTAGCAAGTGTGCTGCTCAGTCCGCTGACATACATCAGCAAGTGCTTGCTAGCGGTATTCAGGTTCACACCCACATGGTTGACACAGCTTTCCACTACTTTATCGAGGCTCTCCCTCAATCTTGTCTGGTTCACATCGTGCTGGTACTGCCCGACACCGATCGACTTAGCGTCTATCTTTACCAGCTCGCTCAGCGGATCCAGGAGGCGTCGGCCAATACTTATTGCGCCCCGCACCGTTACATCTTCATTTGGGAACTCTTCTCGTGCCACCTCTGAAGCGGAGTAAATGGAAGCACCGCTTTCATTCACCTGGAAGATGCTTATTTTTCGACCGAAGTCGATACCCCTTACCAACTGCTCGGTTTCTCTCCCCGCCGTGCCATTGCCCACACCGATGGCTTCGATATCATATTTATCCACCAGCAATTTTAGTTCGCTAATCGCTTCCAGCCTTTGATGGGCCGACAAGGTGTAAATAGTTGAATTGTATACAAAGTTACCCTGAGCGTCAAGGCATACCAGCTTGCATCCTGTTCTAAAACCCGGATCCAGGGCAAGAATTCTTTTAGAGCCTAATGGAGACGATAACAGCAACTGGCGGAGGTTCTCTGCAAATACTTTTATAGCATCCTCGTCTGCGGTACTTTTACTGATAAGCCTGAATTCGTTTTCAATGGAGGGCTTAAGCAGGCGCTCATAGCTATCTTCAATAGCCTTTTTTACTTCGAGTGACTGTGCGCCGGATGCTTTCACAAGTACCCTTTCCAGATCGCCCGTTGCCTGAAGTTTATCGATATCGATATCCATGATAAGAAACCCTTCTTTCTCGCCCCTTCTGATTGCTAGAAGGCGATGGGAAGGACATTGGCGCAAGGGCTCACTGAATTCAAAATAATCCCTGTACTTTTGAGCATCGGCTTCTTCTTTTTTGCTGCTTAAAACTTTTGAATAAAGAACCGCTGTTTCCTGAAACAGTTGTCTCAATTTATTTCTTGCTTGTTCATTCTCCGAGATCCATTCTGCCATAATATCCCGTGCTCCATGGAGGGCTTCCTTAACATCTTTCACGTCTTCTTTCAGGTAGCTTTTCGCCTCTTCCTCGGGCTCCCCTCCCTGCTGTGCGAAGATCCATTTCGCCAGAGGTTCGAGTCCTTTTTCTATAGCGGTGGTGGCCCTCGTCTTCCTTTTTGGTTTGTAGGGAAGATAGATATCTTCTAACTCGGTAGCATCGTAGCCATCGATAATCCTGCTTTTTAACTCAGGGGTCAGTTTACCTAATGCCTCGATGGTTTTGAGAACCGTTTCTTTTCGTTTGTCAAGTTCTACGAAATATCCGATCTGCTCGATGACCTCATTAATTTGTACTTCGTTCATATTTCCGGTAGCTTCCTTGCGATAACGGGCTATAAACGGTATTGTAGATCCCTCTGCATGAAGGGTATTTATATTACTGATCTGTTTTAGGGTAAAACCTAGTTTTTCACCTATTTTCTGGATGTATCTCTGTTCCATGTAATGAATTGGGGCAGTAAAAGTAAAGGAAGGATCGGAAGAAAAAACTTTGTTTATCAACACTTGATTATAAGGAGACCCTGAAAAGGGGCGGAATTCTGATCCGGTATTATGAAATGCTGAAAAATCCTGCTATTTTGTAG
Source organism: Chitinophagaceae bacterium (assembly GCA_014380425.1). Classification (GTDB taxonomy): domain Bacteria; phylum Bacteroidota; class Bacteroidia; order Chitinophagales; family Chitinophagaceae; genus JADCRZ01. Next base: position 19,944 of record JACMJX010000347.1, read on the forward strand.
GCAGAATCAACCCTTTACCGGAAATGAACCCAAAAACCCTGATGGCCTTGTGCCTTTTCCTCAGCACTCTGTCATCTTTTGCACAGGATAAGAATCCTCTGATCAATTCAGGCGAACTTATAAAGAAAGGTGTAGCATTACATGACGAAGGCAAGTATAAAGAAGCGCTGGAACTTTATAACAAAATAGAATTCAGCGATACCAATTATGTGCGCGCTCTGTATGAAAGAGCTATGACCTGCGAAGCCGACAGTCAGTTTCAGGAAGCGTTGGCAACTTGTGAGGAGGCGATGCTATTAGCCGAAGACAAAGAACTAGAACCATTGCTCTATACTGCTTATGGCAGCATACTGGACAATCTGGATCAAAAAGAGCGGGCACTGAAAGTGCTTGACTCCGCAATCGTAAAATATCCGGCATACATTAACTTCTATATTAACAAAGCCACCACATTTATAAGAATGGAACGGTTTGCGGATGCTGAGAAAGTATTGCAGGAGGCAGTACTGATTGAACCTACTTCCAGCACTGCCCATTTTAAGCTCGGTATTGCCAGTATGCAGCAGGGTAAGTCGGTTCAGGCTTTCCTGGCATTCATGACAAGCCTTCTAATACGCCCAGAAGGCAAATACAATAAAAGCTGTATAACGTTGCTTAATTCTATTTCTAAAAGCCAGGATGGCATTCTGGAGTTTATCAAAGCAAGAAAAGAATCAATGCCCGAAAGTTTTGTACTGGTAGAACAGATTGTACTTTCCAAGATAGCGCTTGACCCTAAATACAAATCGCTCATCAGGCTCGACGATCCTATCAGCCGGCAACTTCAGGTAATCCTTGAAAAGATCGAGTTTGACCAGGATGACAAGGACTTTTATATGCAATACTACGTGCCTCTTTACAAAAAGTTTTTTAAAGATGGCAAATTTGAAATACTCGTAAATCACTCATTTGCCGGTACGAATATTTCTTCCATCGTTTCCTATGTAAAAAAGAACAAGAAGGAAGAAGAGGCATTGGTGAATGAAGCAGTAGCTTATTTTGCGCTGATACGATCTACCCGCGAAGTACTCTTTAATGCCCGTAAGGCAGAAGGAATTATCTACCACTACCTCGAAGGATCTCTCTTTGGAAAGGGCGTTAGTACCAATGGAGGCAAAACTATTACTGGCTCCTGGGTCTTCTACTATCCTGAGGGCAGTACAAAAGCAATTGGAGCATTCGATAGCCAGGGCGAGAAACAAGGTGTTTGGAAATACTATCATTTTAATGGACAGCTCCGCGGGCATGAGTCCTATAAGAATGGTAAGCAGGAAGGGGAGGAGCGTTTCTACTACAATAACGGCAACCTTGCATCGCACTGCTCCTACACTGCAGGAGAAGCGGAGGGCGTCAATACCAGGTATTTTAGAATGGGAGGAGTAAATATTACCGAGTTCTATACACATAACAAGTTGAATGGAGTGCGAAAAACATTTTATAAGACAGGAGGGCTAAGGACTGTAGAAAACTATGTGAATGATGTGCTGAATGGAACCACAAGCTTATATTATGAAAACGGAAAACTGGAAAGAGAAGGCATTTATTCTAAAGGCAAATTGAACGGGCCGTATAGATGGCATCATGTAAATGGCAAGCTGGCAGGCGAAGGCAGCTATACTGACAATGAGCAGTCAGGCACCTGGAAAAGATATCATGCAAACGGCCAGCTAAAAAGCATTGAGAACTATGCAAATGGCAAGCTGGAGGGAGAATACAGTGAATATCATCAAAACGGACAGCTATTTACCAAATACCTAAACCGGAAAGGAAAAACAAGCGGCGAAGTAAGTTACTATGCCGAAGATGGAAAGCTCTATTCCATATTGATCTTTGAAAACGACAAATTGAAGACCAGTAAGTATTTCGACAAGACGGGCAAGCAGATCAGCATATCTGAAACCGAGGGCCGGAAATTACAGCAGGAGAACTACGATGCAGAAGGATTCAGGTGGAGATCGGCGCTTTATAATGAAAAGGGAAATCTGGACGGCACCTGTAGCTACTATTTCAGTTCGGGAACATTGAGAAAAACAGAAACACTCTTTAATGGAGTGGAGACTGGTTCATCCGTAACATATTACCCAAACAAGAAGAAAAGCTACGAAATGAATCTTAAGGAAGGTAAAAAAGACGGTTATTATATCTCCTACTATATTCATGGGGCTAAAGAGTATGAAGGCTGGTACCAGGAGGACGAATCTGAAGGTACGTGGTTGTTTTACAACGCACGTGGTAACATGTCAGAAAAGCGGTATTACCGGAATGATGATCTGGATGGCATTAAAACATCCTACTTTCCGAATGGAAAAGTAAACTCTGAAGCACGATACGAAATGGGATATCTAAGGAGTGTAACCCAGTACGATACTACGGGGAAAGTAAGTAATCATGTAAGTTTACAGAATGGGAAAGGCGCTTATAAAATGCTGCACCTGAATGGAAAAACACGCTTTGAAGGAGCTTACGTAAATGGCAATCTACATGGCATTTTCAACTACTATTTCTTTGACGGAAGCCTGGAGACAAAAGGATTCTATAAGTATGGTTTGATGGACAGCACCTACCGGGATTACTATTATGGCAACATTCTTCATATAGAAGGCCGCTATGAACTGGGCGACAAAGCAGGCACCTGGAAATACTACACCAAAGGTGGAAAGCTTAGCTACACCGAAGACTTCGAGAATGGGCAACTGCATGGAAAAAGGGTTTATTACTATCTTAATGGAAAGATCGATACGGAATCATGCTATGAGAATGGAACCTTACACGGGCTTCACAAGAAGTACACAGAAGATGGTATCCTGATTTTTCAGCTACGGTACCACGACGGAGATTATAAAGGGTATAGCTATCTCGATAAGAATAGCCAACCGGTACCGGAGATCCCGATATTGGGATCGACTGCGAAGATCAAGACGCTCTTCCCTAATGGCAATACGTCGGCTGTTTTCGAGTATGTAGACGGTAAGATGGTGGGGCCTGACAACCATTATCATGTAAATGGCAAGCTCTCGATGGAGAGCACAGAAGTTTATGGCAGTACCGAGGGCGCATTAAAACGTTATCATCCCGATGGCACATTGGAAGCGGAATTTAATTACCTGCATGATAATCTTGACGGCAGGTTTGTGCTGAAAACAGATAAAGGGGTGGTAGAGGAAGAAGGCAACTATTATAACGGCGAGCCTCATGGCGCTTTTAAATATTACGATGCCCAAGGCAAACTAAAAGAAACACATATTTATTACTATGGAGCATTACTAGATGTGAAAAAATGAGAACAATAACACTTATACAAAACCTGGTAGGCTGCCTATTGACAGTGGCCCCCATATTACTGCAAGCACAAACTGCCGAGCAGCTCAAAGCGCGCTACCCGGGAGATGTGGCCGTAGTGCTGAAATCAGCGCTGCACTACAAAATCGTGGTTAAAAACGGACAACCTGAAATAGAAAGTAAAGAAACACAAAAGATTCTTTACCTGTCAGACAATGCCGGCGCATATATGAGTCGTTATGGCTTCTCGCACAGCAGCTTTCACGAATTGCGGGAATATCAGGCTTATACTCAAACAAAAGCAGATAAAAAAGTAAAGGTGACTGACTTTACTACAAGCAGTAAAACATCGGGTGGCGTGTTTTATGACGATATTAAGGAGACAAAGTTCGACTTTCCATCGATAACCGAAGGAGCTACCGGAAACCTGGAAATCTCCATCGCGCATAAAAAGCCTTATCTGTTGTCGCCCTATTACTTTTCCCGTTTTATACCTGTAGTGAACAGCGAACTGAAAATCACTTTCCCCAGAACTATGGGTATAAAATATGTGCTGAAAGGAATAGATACCAGCTTTATAAAAGTGAGTCTGGAAGAGAAGCGGGATAATTATATTTACACATTTCATGTAAAGGATCTTCCTGCGGAGCTTTCTTATCCCGATGCACCCGACAATTCATGGTATTCACCCCATGTAGTCTTTTATATAGATCATTATAAAAATGAACAAGGAGAAACAGTCAACTACCTATCCAATGTAAATGACCTCTATAAACTAAATAGCAGTTTTATAAAAGATCTGAGTAAAGAGGCAGGCCCCGATCTAAGGCGTATTGTGGATTCCCTGACGGGTAGTTTGAAATTACCAGAAGAAAAAGCAAAACGCATTTACAGTTGGGTACAGGAACATATCAAATATGTGGCTTTTGAAGACGGCATGGAAGGCTTTATACCAAGAGATGCCAACTTTGTATGCAGCCGTCGCTTTGGAGACTGTAAAGACATGAGCAGTATACTTACCCTGATGCTTAATACAGCAGGAGTTCCAGCCTATCACACCTGGATCGGCACCCGGGATCTCCCCTATACATACAGCGAAACTCCCCTTCCGATAGTAGACAATCATATGATCTGTGCAGTTCAGCTAAACGGCCATTTCGTCTTCCTTGATGGTACAGACGCTGATTGCACTTTTGGCATGCCATCGCAAGGTATTCAAGACAAGGAAGCACTGATTTCCATCAGCCCTGCGGAATACAAAATAGTACGGGTACCCGTGCCATCGAAAGAAGCTAATTACACCACCGATTCTACTTTTCTTGAACTTACCAATGAGGGATTAAAAGGATCTATCAGCAGACGCCTAAAAGGCTATCCTGCCATGCAAACCCATAGCCTGGTGAATTACACTAATGACAGAGATCGCGAGAAATACTTAAAAAACAAGCTAAGCCGCGGCTCCAATAAATTTCAACTGCTGAATTTTACAACAGGTGATGCCTTTAACAAAAACGAAGCGCATTTGTCAGCCAGCTTTTCGCTGCAGGACTATGCCAGAAAAGCCGATGATGAGTGGTATCTTAATCTGAACCTCTTTAAGTTCTATGAACACGAGGAAATAGACATTCCGAAACGTACCATGCCCATCGAATTCGGTTATCTTTTCAGCAGCCGGTTCGTTACTGTTCTTAAAATTCCGGAAGGGTATAAGGTAAGCTATCTACCGAAAGGTAAATCCTTTCACAATAAGGTATGGGGCTTCGATATCAGTTATGAACAGAAAGGTAATACCATTGTTCTTACTCAGCAATTCGATAACGATCATCTGATATTATACAAAGATCAGTTTGAAGCTTGGAATGAGGTGCTTCGTCATCTTTTTCCCCTTTATAAGGAATCCATCAGCTTATCCAAAAAATAGAATAATGCGCAGCAGTACATACTTTTTACCCGTCTCACTTATCTTTCTGTGCACCCTCGGTGCGAAAGCTCAGAAAACTCCAACTCCCAACCTGATACTGGAAGAATGGAGCAGCAAACCAGCGGTGCATTCGCTAACGGAATCGCAGAAGAACGAGTCGGCTGTAATCTTGCTTGATAAGAGAAGAATTGAATACATAGATGTAAAGGAAGTGGTAGAAGCTTACCGCACCCTCCATAAGATCATTCATGTGAATGACGACAGGGGCATCGAATCTTTCAACAGGATCTACCTGCCAGCCACAGACGATGGAAACATTGTAGACATTAAGGCAAGAACGATCTTTCCCGACGGTAAAACAATCGAACTGGATAAGAAACATATTAAGGAGCTGAAAGAAGACAATCAAATATACAAGATCTTTGCCATGGAAGGACTGGTAAAAGGCTGCGAGATCGAGTTCTATTACACATATAAAACAACATCTAATTTTTTTGGCAAGGAAGTGTTGCAAAGCAGAGCACCCGAGCTAGATGTACAGGTTGAGCTGGTAGCACCGGAGCGCCTGATCTTTGAGACACGCAGTTATAATGGCCTCAACACATCTACAGATACAGTATTAAACAATAAGAGGATCGTTTATTTGCAGCATAAGGATATACCAGGCGTGGATGAAGAAAAGTATTCACAGTACACATCGAACCTCAAGAGACTGGATTACAAGCTTTCCTATAATAAAAGCCGCAGTACAGAAGAACGTTTGTTTACCTGGAACGAACTGGCCAGGCGAGCCCATACACTTAATGCCGTTTTTACGGACAAGGAGTTGAAAAGAGCAGCGGGCGTAGTGAACGATAGAGACTGGAAGAAACTAGGCAGCGAACGAGAAAAAGTGATTGCTGTAGAACATTATATTAAAAAGAACTTCGCCTCGCGAGATGATATCAGCAGCGACCAGGCTGATAATGTAGAATGGATCATTAAAAACAAAATATGCAGCAAGAGGGGAATGGCCCGGCTCTTCGGAGCTATCTTTCGTCAGCTCGACATCAATTACGAATTGGTACTATGTGGCGCCCGCGATGAATACACGATCGATAAAGACTTCGAGAACTGGGGTAATTGGGATAATACCCTTCTGTATTTTCCTGGCCTGAAGAAATTTATTGCTCCGGTGCTGCCTGAGACACGCTTTCCATGGATAGATCCCCAATGGGCAGGAACAGACGGGATCTATTGCAAAACCACTACCATCGGCAACTTCACTACAGCGATAGCAAGCATTAAACCAGTGCCCTTGGAAGATTACAAACAATCGCAGAGTAATATTGAAGTTGTTGCTCAACTTAATGAGGCACTCGATAGCCTGGTAATAGATGCCAAAGAGCTTTGCACTGGTTATTCAGCCCGCTATTATCGTGCGGCATTCAATTTCAACTCAGAGGAAGAACAAAAGCAGCTGATTAAAGAGATCATCAAGAACGGAACCAAGACGGATCATATCATCTCATCGAAACTGGAAAACAAAGACTTTGAAAGCTACGCGGATAACAAACCGGTCATTCTGAATGCAGTTGTGAAATCAGGCGATCTCGTTGAAAGAGCTGGTAGTAAATTACTGATAAAAGTAGGTGAGCTGATAGGCCCGCAGGCAGAGATGTACCAGGAGAAACCCCGCCAGTTGCCCCTGGAAATCGGGTACCCGCACGTGCTAAATCGTTCTATCCGGTTAAAGATTCCCCAAGGCTATACCGTGAAGAATCTTAAAGACCTGGTTATGGACCGCGTTCATAAGGAGGACGGAGTGGCCACTGTCGGTTTTACCTCAACTTATACCATGAATGGAGATACGATCGTGATCGACGTGCATGAAGAATATGCACGAACCTATTATCCCATCTCCATGTACGAAGACTTCAAGGCCATTATAAATACTGCAGCCGACTTCAATAAGGTAGTTCTCGTGCTGGAGAAAACCCGTTAATGGCTGCTACGCGTCTGCTTTGAACTTAGATACACACTATTTCAATACCTTTATGCTTTAAAAGAAGGTACGATGGACATTAAGCAGAATATTCTTGAAACGATAGGCAACACACCGCTGATCCGGCTCAACAAGATCACGAAGGACTTTCCCTGCACAGTGCTTGCAAAAGTAGACTACTTTAATCCCGGCAATTCCATCAAGGACAGAATGGCACTGAAAATGGTGGAGGTTGCTGAAAAGGAAGGAAAGCTGAAGCCAGGCGGCACTATCATAGAAGGCACTTCAGGTAATACAGGGATGGGGCTGGCTCTTGCGGCGGTTGTTAAAGGATATAAGTGCATCTTTGTTACTACCGAAAAGCAGTCGAAGGAAAAGGCGGATATACTGAAGGCCGTAGGTGCGGAAGTAATTGTATGCCCTACTAACGTGCTGCCAGAAGATCCGATGAGCTATTACAGCGTTGCCAAGCGACTGTCAAAGGAGGTTCCCAACTCCTATCACATGAACCAGTACGATAATCTTGCAAACCGGCTGGCGCATTATGAAAGCACCGGTCCGGAAATATGGAACCAGACAGATGGAACAATCACCCATCTTGTATGTACCGCCGGAACAGGCGGCACTGTTACGGGTACGGCAATGTTTCTGAAAGAAAAGAACCCTGCCATTCAGATTTGGGCCATAGATGTTTACGGCTCCTTACTTACAAAATATTTCCGCACGGGTGAAATAGATATGAATGAGGTACACCCCTATATATCAGAAGGGTTTGGAGAAGACTTCGTGCCGCAGAATTATGACATGAGTGTTATCGATCACTTTGAACAGGTGACTGATAAAGACGGAGCTGTAATGGCAAGACGCATTGCAAAGGAAGAAGGACTCTTCTGCGGCTACAGTGCCGGCAGTTGCCTGCAAGGCCTGCTGCAGCTAAAAAGCAGACTTAAAAAAGAGGATGTAGTGGTTTGTATTTTTCACGACCACGGCAGCCGCTACGTTGGGAAAATTTATAATGACCAGTGGATGATGGAACGCGGCTTTTTGGATGTAAAAACGTTTAAGGATATAGTCATTGGAAGAGTAAACCGCCAGAAACTGGTTACCATTAGCCCGGAGCATACGGTTTCGGAAGCGGTAGAACTCATGACAAAGTTCGATATAGAACATATACCTGTATGGAAAAACAGCGCCATTGTAGGAGCTATCAGCGAAGGAGGTCTTTTCCAGAAAGTATTTTCCGATCCTGATATAAAGAGTGCATCTGTAGAAAGCGTTATGGAAGCTCCTTTCCCCATCGTTGACTTTAATACGCCTGTAGAAAAATTAAGCACGCTGATCAATAAGGAGAATGGGGCTGTGCTTAGCAGAGATGAAGCCGGAAGTTACCATATCGTTACGAAATACGACGTGATTCAATCTCTTGCTGGGTAACTTCGGCCAAATGCAGTTTTTTTAGTATCTTGTCAACTAATAAGCACGGCTATAAAAACTTTTTCTTCATACGATTTCTTGGGTCAGAACCTCGATTTTCTCGATCATCCCCTGGGGTAAATCGCCCTTTTTCCGTGTTCCAAATCTGTCCCGAAGTGGATATATTTTTTACTCTACAACTTATTATATGCAAACATCAGGAGCAGTATCTGCTAATTCCAGCTATTTTCTTGACCTTGAACATAAATATGGAGCTCATAACTATCATCCCCTGCCGGTGGTATTAAAACGTGGTGAAGGCGTGTTTCTTTGGGACGTAGACGGGAAGCGATACTACGATTTTCTAAGTGGTTATTCCGCAGTAAACCAGGGCCACTGCCACCCTCGGATCATTGCGGCATTAACAGACCAAGCCTCCTTACTTACACTTACTTCCCGGGCCTTTTACAATAATGTATTAGGTGAATATTAGCAGTATATTACCAGCTATTTTGGTTACGATAAAGTGCTTCCAATGAATACGGGCGTTGAAGCGGGGGAAACAGCCATTAAGCTGGCAAGGCGCTGGGCCTACACTGTTAAAGGTGTTGAAGAAAATAAAGCACGCGTGGTGTTTGCCAGAAATAATTTCTGGGGAAGAACACTGGCTGCTATTTCCTCCTCTACGGACCCTTCGAGCTATACTGGATTTGGTCCCTTTATGGACGGCTTCGACCTCGTACCTTATAACGATCTTGTGGCCCTGGAAAAAGCGTTTCAGAATAAGAACGTAGCGGCTTTTATGGTAGAACCTATCCAGGGAGAAGCGGGAGTAGTAGTGCCGGACGATGGCTACCTTAACGGAGTAAGACAGCTATGCACTGAATACAATGTGCTATTTATTGCAGATGAAATACAGACAGGTCTTGCAAGAACCGGTAGAATGCTGGCCTGCGACCATGAAAACGTTCGACCTGATATCCTCGTACTTGGTAAAGCTTTAAGTGGTGGTACTTTGCCCGTAAGCGCCGTTTTATGTGACGATGAAATTATGCTCGCCATTAAGCCGGGGGAGCATGGATCTACCTACGGAGGCAACCCCCTGGCGTGCAAGGTTGCCATTACAGCGCTGCACGTACTTAAAGATGAAAAGATGGCCGAGAATGCCGAAGCTATGGGCCAGCTGCTGAGAAAGGAACTGACAGCTATCAACTCCAGCTATATAAAGCTGGTAAGAGGAAAAGGCCTATTGAATGCCATAGAAATTGAACATGAAAATCCTCATGCCGCCTGGGAACTCTGCCTGCTGCTAAAAGATAACGGCCTTCTGGCAAAGCCCACTCACGGCGATAAAATAAGATTTGCGCCACCCCTTATTATAACAGAAGAACAAATTGCAGAATGCGTAGATATCATACGGAAAAGTCTCGATATGCTATCTTTGAATCCTTAAAATCATTCCACTGCAAACACACCACCAAAGGGAACGCAAAAAGGATTTCATGAACGAATTGATCATGACCTTGCCAGATGGCATTACGGTGCCGTTCGTTCTTGTTGCAGGTTTAAGTGCAGCGCTGCCAAATACATTCGTCATCTTTATCACAGGAACAGTCTGCATTGCAGTTGTAGCCATTACAATGGGGATTGGTGCTTATTTTACGACTAAAACGGAGCGTCATCATTTCAACGCGGATATTGCGAGCAAGGGCTCGAAAGAACGGAAATTTCTGTCAAAGTTGGATATAGGCAAGCAGGTTCAGGATCTTGCCACAGAGCAAATAGTAAGGGAAAAGGAACAGTGGAGTGATCTGATGAATCAAAAGCAAGGGTCACAGAATGCTGGTAGCAGGGGCCTGTCGATTGCTCTTGCATGTATTGCGGGAGGGCTGCTTCCCATACTACCATTTTACTTTAGCAATAACGTTGATAGTTCATTAAAAACTGCTGCTCTTATAAGTTTTGCCGGGCTGTTCCTCTTTGGGGTGGCTAAAGGACGAATAACTGGCTACAATCCATGGAAATGCAGTTTCCGCATCCTCCTGTTTGCTACAATGGCAGCCGCTTGCGCTTATGGTGTGGTTTATATCGTGAAGGCTAATCCTCTTTCTTCAACTCCAGATCGGGAAATACAGCGGAGGTAACCATAATTACGGCGGACAGTATCAACAGGTAAAGCCCGGTTTCCTTATCTGGGCACTCCCCGGCAAAGCAGCCTGAAACAATAATGTAATTTCTAACGGCCCATGCAAGGTTGAAACCACATACAAACAGATTGGTTCGTTTAGCCCATATTTTAGGCAGCAGGAAGAACAATGTCGCGAAAATGGCGAGAATTAGATTCATCAACCCCGGCTTACCAAAACTGGTTCCATCCGTCCGGAGACCCGTGGCTACAATGTTTCGCGATTCGATAGTAACCCATGGCAGCATACAAGCTATTATCAAAAGTACTGAGCCTGCGATCCCTATCCATTTGCTGTATTTCATAAGGCAAATGTAAAGAAATAGTGCAAGAGGAACGATTTGAGCTGCGAAAGTATATGATGCAGCCCATGCATGCAGCACCCGGTAACGCAACTTATTTTCTTATCTTGAAGATCCTCGATAGATTGAATCCAAATCTGATATCACCGTTGAAGAACTTTTCGTTTGTCTGAGTGATGTACGCCCTTTCATTCATTCCCGATGTATTTGAAAAATGCAGCTGGAATACATGCCCACCTGTTTCAATATCTACTCCAATAGACAGCGGATCCGTATTGTCATCTGGTACTCCATCCAATGCATGATGGTAGTCGGCCGTGATGGCAATTCTCTTACTCACTTTATAACGCGCACCGCCGCCGAGCACAAATATACTTTTCTCTTCTTCCGGTGTTTCCACCATATTCCTATGTAAGAAAAGCGGACTTAGTTGAAAAGATAATCTTTGAGAAAACTTCCTCCCAGCAATCAGCTGCACATAATAAGCGGAGCGGTCATTGAAATCTGGCTTAACCGGCTCAAACGATTCTTCGGTCCACACTGTGCTACCTGCTGCAATGAGAAGTGAAAGTGGAACACTTTTACTGCCTTTCGACTGCTGCAATATCCTCGCTTTTATAAAAGCATCATATTCCTTGCGTAAAGTGCTGCGACCGATACCCACCATCACATTATCCGTAATACCATAATCAAAACTCATTCGCATGGTAGCGGCATCCAGCCCGAAGAATTGCTTGATACCCTGGTTCACCCTTCCGAAACGGTGAAGGATTCTGAAATCAAGATGGCCTTTTCCAAGCATCTCCAGTGAATGCGCGTTGATGACCCGTGTTGATTTGAAAGCACCTGTTACTTTTTCATTCGGTGGTATCGAATCTTCGATTCCTTTTAGCAAGCTTTCTGTTTCCTGAGCATTTACAAGCTGGCAGCATGCCAGGCTCAAGAAGATGGAGGGTATTAATTTCTTCATTTTTATATTTTCTTTAGCAAAGGTATTTCTACTACTACTCTTACGGATTTGGCAACTTTATCGCGTACTAAAGCTGGTATTTTAATATTATAATCTTCTGGTTTAATAATAAATTCAGCACTCGCTGACGCCACTCCTTCTTTCACCGTAAATACCGCCTCTGTGGTCACCGGGTTCGAAACTCCATGCATGATAAGCGTTCCGCTCATCGGCACCTTATAAACACCGTCCTTGGAAAGATTGACATTACCGACAGAAGGGATAGTGCCTTTAAAGGCGGCTTTGGGATACTTATCACTTTCCAGATAGTTCTCGTTGAAATGCTCCTGCATTAAAGAATTTTCAAACTGAAATCCTTTAATGGGTACAGAAAACTCAATCTTGCCTCCAGTCATGTCAACGACACAGATAGCCGTTTTATTATGAGCTTCGATATTCTCAAATAAAGCTTTTGAGTAAAATGACACGGCTGCATCCTTTGAGAAGTAGCGTGCCTGGGCAAAACAATGATTAGCGGCAAGAATAACTGCCACAGAGAAAAAGATCCTCTTCATAATATACGATTGATATTACTTCGCTATGTACTTAGTTTGTTTTAAGGCCACCTGCATTGATCCAGTCTGTTATCTTGTTCTGGTCAGCCTGAGAAAGCGCTCCCGACTGCGGCATTGTTTTTTCATCTACCGCTCTCACTTTTATCCTTGTTTTAAGCGTTATGATATTGCAGGTATCTGAAAAATTCGCACCTCCGCTTCTTTGAGAATTATTATGACAGCTTGCGCACCTATTTTCTATCAGCGTTTTAACCGCCAGAAAAAGAGGACCCGGTGTGCCAGGGCAGGCAGATGCCGGAGGAGGAGGAGTAACAGGAGGAGGTGTAGGGGTTCCGTTATCATCGTCGCTTTTACTGCAACTTACCACGTTGATCATCAAGATAGCAGCTGCAAAAAGCATCGATACTGATAATTTTCTGTACATATAGGTTCTTATTTTGATAATAATAATCGTCGATATTCTCGAAGAGGTTGCTTGTTATTCAAAAATAATTACAGTTATACACCTGTATAATAGATACGCGTGAAACGTGTAATTAGATCTTGTCGTTATTTTTGACGGCTGGGTATATTATATTTTAACCCCAATAGAAGGCCCGTGGTATGAAGTTTTACCTTCCCCTCTCCCGCACCTGCCAGTGGTACCTTAATGTATGGTTCTACAAGTAAGGAGAATCTGCCGGATATCATTTTCTCATATCCTAAAGAGAGAGTCGCGATGGAAAAGAGATGACGATTGCCGTTATAGGTTTTTTCCCCAATGTGAGGCATTCCGTATTTGGTGTAAGAATAGATATAAGTCTCCCGTTTCATGAAATAGGAGGAAATACCTGCCACACCATAAATGGAATATTTCCTGTTTCTTAGAAAGTCGTACCGCAGCGAAACAGGGATATCGATCACGTAACAATCAGCGTCGATTTTTTTCAGATCCACTGTGGTATAATAAGATCCGGGCTCGAACTTGTAATCTTCTTTACCTGCCTGGTACTTTTTCTTGCCAGCATACACCCCCGTCTGTAAACTAAGCCTGTTATTGATACGGTATCCAATTCCAACACCATACTCCTGGGAGACAGTGCCCTGCGGTAATGGTTTTACGCTCGTATTGGCAAAGGAGCCGGAAGCTATCAAATAAAATCCGTGAGGTCTCGCTTTAGTAAGCCTCTGGGTTTCCTGCTTCATGCTTTTTGTACTTTCCAGCTGTTTTGACAAAGTATCTGTTAGAGTCAGGGCATCGTTCTCCCGCATCAATGTATCCTTTTCATTTAAAGAATCTTCCGGAAATGTAGCTGCTGCCTGTATATTTGGAGTACCGCTTGCAGGAGCTTTTACGCTGCCCGAAATATTCTTGTCTAAGCCATAAGTTATGCTTTGTTTCTCGACAGCCGGCATCTCAGTGTCGCCTGCTATGTTTCCTGTCGCTACTTTTTGTAGTGTTCTGTCCTCATTGTTTGCAGACATCTCATTAGATAAAACAGGAAGGTCGGAATAGGGTGGAAGTGCTATATGTTCCCCATTTGCAGGCTTCACATAAAGTTTGTCAGCTAAAGAAAAGGCGGGATGTTCCGCTTTTTTAACCACGAGTACAGCATGTCCACGGTCAAGACCAGGCATGTCCTTTTCTGAACCGGCATTTTCAGCCGAGCTTTTTACTGCCTTTTTGTTTTCGGCCTGCTTCATACTGCTAAAATTACCTGCCGGGGGGGGCATTACCGGCTTTTCCGCAGTAATTTCCTTCATAGAAAGCCAGCCTTGGTCACTTCCAGAAGTAAAAATAATATAACTACTTCCGGCAACAGTAAGAGCAACAAGTGGCCATAACCAGAAGAAAATGGCTTTCCGGCGGCACTTCTCCGGAAATTCTCTGTCCAGCAAAGTATTCATTGCCTTCCAGTCTTCTTCGTTAAAAGAAGGCGAAACATTTTCCGCTGCTTCACGGATCCTTGACTCAATGTTATCAAATTGCCTTTTGTTCATACACTTTTACAGTTGCTTGTTGCAGCATTTTCTGGATATTCATCCTTGCCCTTGCAAGATTGCTTTTTGACGTTCCTGTGGTGATTTTAAGGTGCTTTGCGATTTCCTCATGCTTGTAGCCGTCAATCACATAAAGGTTAAAAACAGCCCTGTAAACAGGCGAAAGCCTTTGAACCAACGCCATAATTTCTTTATAGCTCATATGATCTATGGAATTGCCTGCCTGATCTTCCTGTTCTATTACAGTGTCGTCCATTTCAAGATATAGCTGATGCTTATGATTCTTCCTGAAATGGTCGATGGCCGTGTGTACCATTATTTGCCTGATCCATCCTTTAAGGGATGCTTCTACATTTTCATATTTGGGTTTAAATGAACCAAGATCCTTGAACACCTTCAGAAAGCCGTCATTTACAATTTCCACGGCATCATGCGGGTTGCTGGTATAGCGCAGGCATACAGACATAGCATATCCATAGAAAGTCGTATAAAATTTTTTCTGACTCTCCCTTTGGAGCTTTGCACACTCCCTAATGATATGTTCTATCTCCTGATTACCTGTCAAGACGAATCATTTATAGTACCAATATTCGGAATAAAACGTGAAATGGTTGCGTATTGGGGCAAGATTTCTGAAAACAGGGTTTCTGTAAGGTATTTTAGTACACGGTAGCCGTTTTTCTGGTAAAAAAAAGGCGCACCGCAGATGGGTACGCCTTTTTGCAAATTTTATCTTATTATACTAAGCGTGTGCCTTGTTTCCTTTCACCTTAGCGATCACTTCTTCA